>CADCPP010000109.1 GCA_902803355.1 uncultured Lachnospiraceae bacterium
ATCAGCAGGATGAGGCGAAGCGCCATCCGGGCAGCCTGCAGCAGGCCTTCCTTCGTGACCGCTATGGGGCCGAGGGCAAAGAGGATCTCGCCCTTTGTCCAGAAAATATTGAAAAATACACTGATAAACAGCAGAAACAGGATGGGCTTGAGGCCGCGGAACATGTATCCCACGGGGACCTTCGAGAGAGCGACCCAGATCACCAGAACAGCCGCCGCGAGCGCGTACGCCAAAAAATCCCGCGCCGTAAAGAGCGCGATGATATGGATCAGCGTCATCAGCAGTTTGGTGCGGGCATCCAGGCGGTGGATCAGCGAATCCACCGGATAGTACTGCCCAAGGGTCAGGTCTCTGAACATGATTCTCTCTCTGTCTTACTCGGCTTTGCGGGCACGGATCTTCGGCTTCAGGCGTTTGCAGGCAAGGTCTCCGGGAAGATCTCCCTGATCGACTCTGCCGCTTCATCCATGGAAATAACGTCGGTACGGACCGGAAGGCCCTTCTTTGCCAGCATCCCGCAGATATGCGTCACGGCCGGCACGGCCAGTCCGATCTGTTCCAGTTCCTCTTCCCGGCGGAAGATCTCCCGCGGCGCGGCGTCCATGACCGGCCTTCCGCCGTGCATCACAACGATGCGGTCTGCGGCAGCAGCCACATCATCCATGCTGTGGGAGACCAGAACGATGCCGCTGCCTTCTTCTTTAAGTTTCCGTAACATTTCCAGCAGCGCGTCTCTTCCCGCGGGATCAAGCCCCGCCGTCGGTTCATCCAGGACCAGGATCTCCGGCTGCATGGCCACGACGCCGGCCAGCGCCGCTCTTCTCTTCTCGCCTCCGGAAAGATCGAACGGAGAGCGGTCACTGTATTCTTCCGGCAGCCCGACGAGCGCCATTGCCCGCTTTGCACGGGCAAGGATCTCCTCTTCCGCAAGGCCCTGATTTCTCGGACCGAAGCAGACATCCTTCAGCACCGTCTCTTCAAAGAGCTGATGCTCCGGATACTGGAAGACCAGTCCCACCTTTCCCCGCAGAGCGCGGAGGTTAAATTTCTCATCGTAGATATTCTCGCCGTTCCAGAGAATTTCACCGGAAGTAGGCTTAATCAGTCCGTTTAAGTGTTGTATTAGAGTGGATTTTCCCGATCCGGTCTGTCCTATGATGCCTAAAAACTCGCCCTGGCGGATGCTCAGGCAGACATCATCAAGTCCCACCGATTCCATGACGGTGCCGGCTTCATAGGTATAGGTCACATGGGAAAGCGTAAGTACGGAGCCCTGCGGCGTACCGGTCTTTACAAACGTGCCGGGAGCCTCCGCTGCCTGAACGCCGTCTGTCTCTTTCCGGCTTCTTCCGGCTTCCGCAGCCGGAGCCTCCGGCTTTCCTCCTGCCGGATACAACCTCGCCAGCTCTTCCGTCAGTTCTTCCGCCGTCAGGATCCCGTCCGGAAGCGGAATGCCCGCCTCCTTCAGGTGGCCGGCAAGCTGCGCGGCCTGCGGCAGCGTCAGTCCCGCGTCCCGTACCTCCTCCGTCCGGGAGAAGATCTCGCGCGGCGTGCCGTCTATGGTGACTTTTCCCTTCTGCATCACGATCACGCGGTCCGCATCCACGGTCTCTTCCATGTAGTGCGTGATCAGTAGAACCGTGATCCCGGCAGCCTTGTTCAGCTCCCTTACCGCCTTTAAGACCTCACGGCGTCCCTCCGGGTCCAGCATGGCTGTGGGCTCATCCAGGATCAGGCATTTGGGCTGCATGGCCAGGATCCCGGCGATCGCGACTCGCTGCTTCTGTCCGCCCGAAAGACGGAGCGGGCTTTTTTCCGCGTACGCCTGCATCCCTACGGCCGCGAGTGCTGCCTCCACCCGTCTCCAGATCTCTTCCGTGGGCACGCCCAGATTTTCCGGGCCGAAGCCCACGTCATCTTCCACCTGGGAAGCAATGATCTGATTATCCGGGTTTTGAAAGACCATTCCCGCCGAGCTCCGGATATCCCAGAGACTGTCCTCATCAGCGGTGTTTTTCCCGCAGAGCCAGACCGTGCCGCCCGTCGGATACAGGAGGGCGTTCAGCTGTTTGGCAAAGGTGGATTTTCCGGAGCCGTTCCGTCCGAGGATGGCCACAAAATCGCCTTCGCGGATCGACAGAGACACGTCATCCACGGCGCGGTTTACGCTTTCAGGCTCGCCTTCATCGCCAAGCACGGCATATTCATAGATCAGATGCTCGGTGCGGATGATCTCTTCCATAGCGGCTCCTTTCCCGGCCAGCGCTTAACGCAAGGCGGCACTTAATACACAGCCCGCCGCAGAAAAACAGGCGGTCTGTGCACCGGCAATCATCATACCGCCCGCAGCGCTTTCTGTCAAATAAAAAAGGCCCTTCCCGCAGTGAGAAAAGCCTTAAGGCATGGGACCAAGACAGAGGACGGTTCTCTGTCTTACGACAGGTTCCCGTTTGCGTCGCAGGTCAGGGTCAGATGGGCGGTTTCCGTCTGTACCGTAATGAACAGCACTTTTCGGACCATAGTAATATCTGCCTGCGCCGTGTTTCCGGAAGTGTATGCGTGATTGTACGTCTCGCTCCAGTTGCCGCTCTGTACCGAAGTTACACAGCTGGACGCGGTGCAGGTGGCACTACTGCCATTGTACGTGAAGCTCCCGGTGAGAGTAGCAGTCCATTGGATGACGCCATTGGAACTTCTATAAATATAATCAATATGCCCTGTAACATATCCTCTCTGCACTGAAGTCACCGCAGGCACCGATTCAATTAAGTAGTCGCCATTATCAAAATATGTAATACTGCGAATAGAAGCTATATTCGGAACGTTTTCTGTGTGACTATAAGACGCAGCGTGAGCTGATGATGAAAACAACAGACAAATCAGGCATAGCGCCATAAAAATCTTCTTAACCATTTATATATTCCTTAATATCATTTTAAGTTGTTATCAGATTGATAATCAATAATTATCTCTTCTCTTTCCAGGTTCCCTCTGGCTACATTTCTTGCATCAATATATTCCGCTACGACTATCCCTGTAAACAGAATAATAATTACAGCGGCAACCGCGACAATTATCTTTTTAACCCAGTTTTGCAGGCGGACCTTTTCGGCGATCTCCGCGGCAGGCATCGCCTCGATCTGCTCGGCAGCAAGCGATTCCGGCGTGCCCAGACGGTCAACGATCTCTGCGTAGCTTAATTCGGAGAGATTGCCGTCAACACTGTTTTGGATCTGTTCCGTGATCCAGGCAGTCTGCCTACGCGAGCCCGGAAGACATTGCCGGGCTCTTCGGATATATTTCGCAGCATCATTCATGATTGTCTCCCTCCTGATTCAGAATATTTTGAATTCCTGCAGTCAAGGAATCATACTGCTCTTTGAGAACACTTAAATAATCTCTTCCTTTGTCTTCAAGCCGATAGAAGTAGCGCCGCATTCGCACGCCTGATTTCACTTCATATGAGGTGATATATTCTTCTTCCAGCAGTTTGTACAGTACTGGATAAAGAGAGCCTTCTTTTGTCAAAAACTTCCCTTCGCTTTGTCTTGCGATTTCCTGCACAAGCTGATACCCATACATATCCTGCTGTGAAAGCAGGGATAAGATGATCAGCGGCAGAAAGCCTCTCTTAACATTGATTGGTTCAAAGTCAGCCATACGACACCTGACACTTTCAAAAAAAACTCTCTAGTTTGATATAATATATCATAAAACAAAGAAAATACAATACTTATATTACATAAATAATTGTTGACAAACTTACTTCAATATGATATATTTCGATTCGAAGATTAGTGGAGCAATAAGAAGGATAGACATCTGGTCCGGAACCGGCACATCGCAGCTCATCCTGGATAAAACTCACAGCGGCTGCGTTTCCGGCTGGACCTATACACTAAAAATCAACGGGGACGATCGGAGGCGTGGCATCCACAGAACTTGTCGTATCAGCCACCTGCTGACGCGGCCATGCAGAAAGAAGGTGATACCGATGGGCTGATTAATTATGCGATAGGTCCTGAATCAATCATTCTACAAATATAAAAAGGAGAATCGATATATAATGAATAAAACTATAAGACATAAGTCTATTTCCGTTTTAATGATTCTATCTGTTACGATAGCTACTCTGTTGGTGTTTTGTTGCAATCCGATTTCAGCACACGCACAAGACATAGATATACAGCTGACGGAACAAGATTTTTGCATTGATCAACCTACAGCCATAGAAATTGCAAAATTGTTTCTTCAGGATATGATTAACTCGAAAGAAACCAACTGGACCCCAGAAACTAACATCTTATCAACTGTCACCTTATATTCATCTACTAATTCTGAGGAAAGTTCGGCATATGGTGTTCAACTAACAAAAGGGTATATTGTTGTTTCTGCTTATTTAGATGTACCAAACCTGATATTGGAATGGTCTGATTCTGCATCACCATTATATGAGATGTTTGATGACAAAGAACAAAAAAGAATCATTTATTCCGGTCCGCTCTGTTATTATGCGGATTGCAAAAATGGAAACGTAAGAACGCTTGATGGAGCAATCATACCTGCAGAGAAGATTTCGAATCGTATCCATGAATTGCGAAACATATCTAATGTTTCTAAAGAAATAATTGATTTGATTCTATCCGAAAAAAAGCAGATGGCCTTAGGAGGCTCAACTCCCGGATCTGACAGTGTGATTACAAATATGTATTCGCATGCCTCGACGTGGTATGGCGGGACATATTCAATCTATGATTATCAGAACAAGTGGGAAAACTATATTTCTCTTCATTCCACATCAGAATTCAGTAATCTAGGGACAGGATACGTTAATCACTGCGGTCCAACAGCCATAACCAATATGCTTATAATGTATGGAAACAGATTTAATGTTAATAGCATTAAAAATGCAGGCGGCGCTAATAACATCTTTTTAAATGTGGCATCTATTGGAACTGCTAATTTGTACTACGTCAATACCAATATTTTAGGCATGGGCGGAACCTATGATACACTCGCTAACAACTATATTAAGGCATGCTTTAACAGTTATGGTGAAACTGTAACATGTACAACCAGGTTCTGGCTTACCTATACAACAGTCGAGGCCTCTTTAAGAACAGATCACTTAATGTATTTAACACTGAATGGGCATGATTGCTATGGGAATCATCATTTGGTGGGGTATGCATATTACAGATTGTTCAATAGCACATATACACAATCTGCAATATATGTAAAAGTTGCTGATGGTTGGTCAAGCAGTCCACGATATTTAGATATGCAGTCATTGAGTACTGATCGTTTCTGGGAAGTTGGTTATTAATAATGAGTAAAAGGGTTAAACTGCCTAAATTCCTAAAAGCAATAATCGTCGTGATTCTGGTGTTGTACAGCTTGTTTGTCATAACACGATTAACGGGACGCTTCCTTGTTTATGTTCCGTTTAGCGGCAGAATCTTCAATATTCAGGAAAATGACCTGGAATCCCTTGTCATCAGACATTACGGCGAGGAAGTTGTATATTCTGACCCGGCAGAAAAACAACCGGTCATCGATCAGTTAAATACTCTTCGTTATTCAGTCTGGCTTCCTGATCCGAAACTGTTATTATCATCGGGTGGATGGGAATACATGTTTCGTCTTTATCAAGGAAAATCGTTTGTTGATTACGAGTTTGGTGAAAACTTTATCCGCGCAAATGGCTTTATTTATCTTTTGAAAAAGGGGCAGACTGAGCAATTCATTCAAGAATTTCACTAGGCAGACGGGGGACCGGGTCCCGAGTAAAAAAACGACGTTTTGACTTGCAGACAGGGGGGACGGTTCTTCTGTCCTACAAAATAACCCGCTCTTTTCGGGGTATTCCGAAGAGGGCGGGATTTGCTTTCAGAAGCTTGTCATTTTTTCCGGTATTCTTTGGATCAGCAGTGCAGCAACAAGGCCGATGGCAACGCCGGTGACCACGCCGGAAATAAGCAGGGGCGGCAGGTAGTAAATGATCTCTTTGGTCCCCAGGATGATCATGGCCACGCCGATCTGCGCAATATTGTGCATGACCGCCCCGGCCACGGAAACGCCTGCCGTATGCAGACCGCTCACGTTCTTCAGCAAGGCCATTAACACGAGGCTTAAGACCGCGCCCGCCAGCGAATAGAGCAGGCTGTAAATGTTTCCGAACAGCAGGGCCACGACCGCGACCCTAACCAAAGAGATGCGTGCCGCGCTACCCGCTCCCATGCGGTAGAGGGCAAAGACGATGACCAGATTCGGCAGCCCCATCTTGACTCCGGGGACTGCCACACTTAACGGAAACAGTGACTCCACATAAGACAGGATCAGGGCCAGCGCGCAGAGCATAGCTTCCGTGACCAGACGTTTAACTTTCATGGCAGGAGTTCCTCCGCTTCTTCGGCACTGATGACCGTCACCACCAACTTGTGCGGCAGGCAGACGATGGTCTCTCCCACCTTGCTCTTCGTCCCCTGCTTCACGCAGAGCTTATCCGGACAGGAGGCCAATTCCATGTGCACGCTGCCGTTTTCGATGACCAGTACATTGCCGGCTTCTTCGTCCTCCGTCTTTTCCGTCTCTCCGCTTTCCGAAGGAAACACTTCTCTTCTGTCTTCTTCAAGCTTCCAGACAGCCAGCAGCTTCCCGTTTTGTTCCACACGAACATAGGCGCCGGGCTTTTTCGCGAGGGCAAAAGCCCCCGCGAGCAGCCCCGCGCCTATCAGGATGCCGAGGATCAGAAACAGATCCTTTCGGTAATCTTTCAGCCGGTTCATCAAAGGATGCACTTGCGCGGGCAAACTTCTTTGCATTTGCCGCAGCCGATGCACTTGTCGTAATCGATGGTCGCCAGGAAGCCTTCCACCTTGATGGCTTCCGCCGGGCAGTTGCGCTGGCAGAGACCGCAGCCGATGCAGCCGGCCTTGCAGGCCTTCATGACCACCGGCCCCTTGTCCTTGCTGGAGCAAGTCACCTTGACCGCCGCATCCGCGGGGATCAGGGAAACGATCTTCTGCGGGCAGGTGGTAACGCATTTACCGCAGGCAATGCAGCGCGCGCCGTTCACATGGGCGACGCCGTTGATCACGTTGATGGCCTGCTGCGGGCAGACCGCCGCGCAGTCACCGTAGCCAAGGCAGCCGAAGGTGCAGGCACCTTCTCCGCCGAAGAGGATCTTAGAGGCCTTGCAGGTCTTCGTACCGTTGTAGGCAGCCTTCTTCTCGGTCTTGTCGCAGGTGCCGAGGCAGTGCACATAGGCCACCTTCGGCTCCACGGCTTCGGCTACCTTGCCGGTCACTTTTGCCAGAGCTTCCGCTACCGCCGCGCCGCCGGCCGTACACTTGCTGATACTCTCTTCCGAACCGTCCACCAGGGCGTTCGCGTAGCCGTCGCAGCCCGCATAGCCGCAGCCGCCGCAGTTCGCACCGGGAAGGCATTCCCGGATCTTCGGGAAGCGTTCATCCACCGGGACCGCCATAAATTTGGATGCTACCACAAGGAGCACCGCGCAGACAAGGCCTACGCCGCCCAGCACCAATGCCGCAATAAGTACAGGATTCATGCCAAAGCCTCCTTAGTGGAACAGATTGTCCGCGATGCCGGTGAAGCCCATGAAGGTCATGCTGGTGAGCGCAGCGGCAACCAGAGTGATGGGCAGGCCTTCGAAGCATTTCGGAGGTTTCGCCCGCTCCAGCGCCTTGCGGACGCCGCAGAACAGGATCAAGGCCAGACCGAAGCCGACGCCGGCAGTGGCGCCGTCCACGCAGGCTTCGATGAAGTTGTAGCTCTCATCGATGTTCAGGATCGTGACCGCCAGCACCGCGCAGTTGGTGGTGATGAGCGGCAGGTAGATGCCGAGCGCCTTGTACAGGGGCTTGATGTACTTCTTCAGCACGATCTCCACGAACTGCACCAGAGATGCGATCACGAGGATGAAGATGATCGTGGAGAGGTACTCCAGATGGAACGGGACCATGATATAGGTGTAGATCGCCCAGGTCGCCGCGGAAGCCAGCG
>CADCPP010000110.1 GCA_902803355.1 uncultured Lachnospiraceae bacterium
CCTGCAGGACGCGGTCATCACCATGCGCGACGGCCGCTACTGCCTGCCCGTGAAGGCGGAGCACAAATCGCAGGTCTCCGGCATCGTGCACGATCAGTCCGGCAGCGGCAAGGCCCTGTTCATCGAGCCCATCAGCGTGGTGCGGCTGAACAACGAGTGGCGCGAGCTGGAGATCCGTGAGCAGAAGGAGATCGAAGCCGTGCTGGCCGATCTTTCCGGCAAGGTGGTCAGCTGGGGCGCGGCCGTAATCGAAGACTATAAGCTCCTTACCGAGCTGGATTTCATTTTCGCGAAAGCGCGGCTCTCCCGCAGTGACAAGGGCATCGCGCCGGAGCTGGACGAGGGCCGCCTGCTGGACCTTAAGAAAGCGCGTCATCCGCTGCTGGATCCGAAGAGCGTGGTCCCGATCGATGTGAAGCTCGGCGGAGACTACGACCAGCTGATCGTCACCGGCCCGAACACCGGCGGCAAGACGGTTTCCCTGAAAACAGTCGGCCTGCTCTCGCTCATGGGTCAGTCCGGCCTGCATATCCCGGCAGCGGTGAACTCCCGCATCCCGGTGTTCAAGGAAGTTTTTGCGGATATCGGCGATGAACAGAGCATCGAGCAGAGCCTCTCCACCTTCTCCTCTCACATGAAGAACATCGTGGAGATCATGGCGAAGGCGGATCCGGACTCGCTCTGTCTTTTCGATGAGCTGGGCGCCGGCACCGACCCGACCGAGGGCGCGGCGCTGGCCATGGCTATCTTAAGCCGCCTCCATACCGATGCCGTCCGCACCATGGCGACCACGCATTACAGCGAGCTGAAGATCTACGCCCTGAATACGCCGGGCGTGGAGAACGCCTCCTGCGAGTTCGATGTGGCCACGCTCCGCCCGACTTACCGCCTGCTCGTGGGCATTCCGGGAAAGAGCAACGCCTTCGCCATCGCGAAGAAGCTGGGGCTGGACGAGACCATCATCGAGGAAGCCGGCTCCTACATCAATTCGAATGAGGAAGCCTTTGAGGACGTCATTGCCGAGCTGGACCGCCAGCGCCGCGAGATGGAAAAAGCCGAAAGCGAGATCCGCCGCTTAAAGCGCGACACTGAGACCATGAAGGCCGAGGCCGAGCAGCGGCGCGGCAGTATGGAGGCGCAGCGTGAAAAGCTCCTGCGCGAGGCACGCGAAGAAGCCCGCGCGATCCTCCAGGAAGCCAAGGACACGGCGGACAAGGCCATCAAAGAGCTGCGAAAAAGCGGGCAGAGCGTCGGGAAGGAGCAGGAAGAGATCCGCTCGTCCCTTCGGCTTGCCGTGCAGAGCACCGACGAAAAGCTCGCGGCAGAAGACGCCGCAAGACGGCAGCGTCAGGTCACCGTGACCGAAAAGAAGCTGCGCCTCGGGGATACCGTCCACGTGCACTCGCTGGGACTGAAAGGGACCGTCCTTTCCCTGCCTGACGCAAAGGGCGAGCTGACCGTGCAGATGGGGATCTTAAAGTCCCGCGTGAACGCGTCCGATGTGGAGCTTGTCCCGGAAGCGACCACCACCATTGAAGGCAGGCGTCACGCCGGCAACGGCGGCGGAAACAGCTTCCAGAAGGCGCTCACCATCTCCACGGAGATCAATCTGATCGGACAGACCACGGATGAAGCGTCCGTAGCGCTGGAGAAATACATCGACGATGCGTACCTGGCCCATATGGAGAAGATCCGCATCATCCACGGCCGCGGCACCGGCGCGTTAAAGAGCGCGGTGGCCAAAGTCCTGCAGAAGAGCAAATACATCAAATCGTTCGAAAGCGCCCCCTTCAATGAGGGCGGATACGGCGCGACGATCGCCTATTTAAAGAAGTAAGGAGCGTTATGAGCAAGCAGCGCATTCTGATCGTTGACGATGATGAAAACATCGCCGAGCTGATCTCCCTGTATCTGACCAAGGAATGCTTCGAGACGGAGGAGGTGCACGACGGCGCCGCCGTCATGGATGCCTTTCACCGCTTCGCGCCGGATCTGATCCTGCTGGATCTGATGCTGCCCGGCAAGGATGGCTACCAGCTCTGCCGCGAGATCCGCGCGGAAAGCAGCGTGCCCATCATGATGCTCTCCGCCAAGGGCGAGGTCTTCGACAAGGTGCTTGGCCTTGAGCTCGGCGCCGATGACTACATGATCAAGCCTTTTGACAATAAGGAGATGGTGGCACGGGTCAAGGCCATTCTGCGGCGCACGGCGTCTGCGGCTACACCGTCCGCAGACGAGGCAGCTGCGACGCAGGGGCAGGCGGTCTCGCTGCCGGATCTTAAGGTCAGTCTGTCCAATTACAGCGTGACCTACATGGACACGCCGCTGTATATGACCGCGCGGGAGATCGAGATCCTGTACCTGCTTGCCTCAAATCCCAATCAGGTCTTTACCCGCGAGCAGCTGCTTGACCGTCTCTGGGGCTACGACTACGTGGGCGATTCCCGCACCGTGGACGTGTATATCAAGCGGCTGCGCAAGAAGCTGCCGGAGCACCCTGCCTGGAGGCTCTCCACCGTGTGGGGGGTCGGGTACCGTTTTGAGGTGAATAAGCAGTAGGGCAGAAAGAGGCTTTTTGAGGAGCATGAAGAATCGTCTGGCGCTGAAATTCATTCTGGCCTACGCCGTCTTCGGCGTGCTGGCCTTCGCACTGGTGGCTGTGTTCGGCAGCCGCCTCTGCCTGCGTGCCGCGCTGCGCTCCGCCTCCGATGAGCTCTACCGCGAGGCGCGTACGATCGCGTCCTACCAGAGCTCTTCCTATGCCTCTTCCCACGACTTTGACCCCGCCTACCTGGTCCGCTACAGCAGCATCACCGACTGCCGCGTCCTGATCCTGGACAGCACGAACCGCGTGCTCTTTGATACCGATCTGCCCTCGCTTCTCGGCCGGACGATCGCCTTTGACCCGGCAGATTCCGCGAGTTTCTACCGTGTGGGTGATTTTTACGGTGCCTTTCAAAACGAAACGTTAAGCGTCTTCTCCCCGATCATCGCGCAGACCTATGCCTACGGCTACGTGACGCTGCACCAGCCCATGAGCATCATCAACAGCCGTGCGGATGCCATGCTCGGGAACCTCTACCTCATCTCCGCCTCCGTCTTCGCCATCTCCCTCCTGCTTCTGCTCGTTCTTCACTTTACCGTGCTAAAGCCGCTGGAGACGATCACGGACGGCGCGCAGGAATATGCCCTCGGTCACCTGGGGCACCGCATCCCCGTGAAGAGCCGCGACGAGGTCGGCTACCTTTCCAACACGCTGAACGTGATGGCGCAGGAGCTGCAGAGCGCCGATGAAACGCAGAAAAAGTTCATTGCCAATGTTTCCCACGATTTCCGCTCGCCCCTCACCTCCATCCGCGGCTATCTGCAGGCCATGAAGGACGGCGTGATCCCTGCCGAAAAGCAGGAAAAGTATATGGATATCATCATCGGGGAGACCGACCGCCTGACTAATCTGACGCAGAGCATGCTGACCCTGAACACGCTGGATGAAGCCCGCCAGGGTCTGGAATACTCCGATTTTGACATAGTCGCGCTCATCAGGACCGTCTGCGCCACCTTCGGCGCGGTCTGCGAGCAGCGCAGTATTTATTTCGACCTGCACTTCTCCGACGGGCAGATCATGGTGCACGGGGATACCGGCCGCATCCAGCAGGTCATGATGAACCTGATCGACAACGCGATCAAGTTCTCGCCCGATGGCTCCGCCATCCGCATCAGTGTGCGCGCCGCCGGTGAAAAAGCCTCCGTTTCCGTCAAGGATTTCGGCTGCGGGATCGCAAAGGAAGACCTGGCCAAGATCTGGACCCGCTTTTATAAAACCGACTCTTCCCGCGGAAAAGACAAGAAGGGGACCGGACTCGGCCTTTCTATCGTCAAAGAGATCATCACGGCTCACGGCGAGACCATCGATGTCACCTCGACGCCCGGCAGCGGGACCGAATTCATCTTCCGTCTCCCCCTGGCCCGCTGATTTCGTCTTTTTCCGTTCTTTTTGCCTCAATTTTCCTTCCGTTTTCCGTCCTCCTCCCCACATTTCACAATTTCGCAGTTGTTTTTTGAATGTCAGTTTTTTATAATAATGTAGTCATCACATTGTTGCCGTTTCAGAAGATGGGAGCAGGGGCTCATGGCTAAAGATCACTATTCCTTTCATCGCTGGTTTTATTTTCACATACTGACGCCGGTGTTCCGCATCTGGTTCGGCTCTCATCATGTCATGAGCTATCCTAAAGTACCGGATCTTCCGGAGCATTTCCTTCTGATCTGCAACCATGTGACCAACCTCGATCCTTTTCTGGTGGGGCTCTCCCTTCACCGGCATATGTACTTCGTAGCCACGGAGCATCTGTTCCGTCTGGGCCTGCGCAGTAAACTGATCACCTCTCTTGCCGATCCCATCCCTCTTGCAAAGGGCGGCAATGCCTCCGGCGCCGTGCTCGAGATCCTTCGCCGGCTGAAGGCCGGCCGGTCCGTCTGCCTCTTTGCCGAAGGCAACTGTACCTGGGACGGCCGCACCGCAGACTTTCCTTCCGCGACCGGCAAAATGATCCGTTCCTCCAGGGCGCCGCTTGTGACCTGCCGCATCATCGGCGGGTACTTCGCGCATCCGCGCTGGGCTTATACCAGCCGAAAAGGGCCGCTCCGCTGTGAGGTGACGGGTATCTACCAGCCGGAAGAGCTGGCAAAGATGAAGCCTGAAGAGATCAACGAGCTGATCCGCCGGGGCATCGGAGAAGATGCCTACGAAAGGCAGCTTGAGGCGCCGCAGCGCTACCCCGGCAGGCGCCTCAGCTTCGGGCTTGAGCGCACCCTCCTTGCCTGTCCGAAGTGCGGGAAGCTTCGCAGCATCACTTCGGCTGATGATAGCTTTTCCTGCTCCTGCGGCCTTAAAGGCAGCTACGATGAATACGGCATGCTGCACGGGGAAGGCTTTGCGTTTCAGACGATCCGGGACTGGGAAGACTGGCAGCGCGGCTTTTTCGCCTCGCTTCCCGCGCCGGGCGAAGAAGAGACCGTTTATGCCTCGGATGACGGCATTATTTTAAACCGGGTCTCCGGCCATCAAAACCACCGCTCCGCGCCGGATACGCTCCGCGCCACAGACCGGGGCATCTATTTCGGCAGTCAGTTTTTCCCCTATACGGGCATGGCCGATGTGGCCGTCCGCCTGCATGGCAACGTCACCTTCTCCATGAAGGACGGCTCCTATTATGATCTGAAGAAGGCCGATAAGAGCGATTACAGCGGCCGTATCTATAAGCTTTTGTTTGAGAGGTATGCCTTATGACCA
>CADCPP010000111.1 GCA_902803355.1 uncultured Lachnospiraceae bacterium
CACCTTCGGGCCGACCTTCCGCGCCGAGAACTCGAACACCACGCGCCACGCGGCGGAGTTCTGGATGATCGAGCCGGAAATGGCCTTTGCGGACCTGGAAGATGATATGGAAACGGCAGAAGCCATGCTGAAGTACATTATCGATTATGTGCTCGAGCATGCGCCGGAAGAGATGGCCTTCCTGAACAAATTTGTGGACAAAGGCCTGCTGGAGCGCCTGGAGCATGTCCGGACGAGCGATTTCGGCCGCATCACCTATACGGATGCGATCAAGCTGCTGGAACCGCATAACGACCGCTTTGCCTATAAGGTCTTCTGGGGCTGCGATCTGCAGACCGAGCACGAACGCTTCCTGACCGAAGAGATCTTCAAACGCCCTGTCTTCGTAACGGATTACCCGAAGGAGATCAAGGCCTTCTACATGAAGCTGAATCCGGACGGGAAGACCGTGGCGGCCATGGACTGCCTGGTGCCCGGCATCGGCGAGATCATCGGCGGCAGCCAGAGAGAAGATGATTATGACAAGCTGCTTGCCCGCATTCAGGAGAACGGCATGACGCAGGAGCAGTATGATTTCTATCTGGACCTGCGCAAATACGGTTCGGCACGCCATGCCGGCTACGGCCTCGGCTTTGAGCGCTGCGTGATGTATCTGACCGGAATCGGCAACATCCGCGATGCCATCCCCTTCCCCAGAACCGTGGGAAACTGCAATCTGTAAAACCAGCAAATCCGGCGGCCGAAAGGCCGCCTGTTTTAGAGATGAAGAAAGGAGCAGATCATGACCCCTACCGAACAGCTTACCTCCATGCTGCGGGAATCGTCCCGCATCGTTTTCTTCGGCGGCGCCGGCGTATCCACGGCCTCCGGAATCCCCGATTTCCGCTCCGCAAGCGGCCTCTACAACCAGAAATATAAACGGACGCTTTCCCCGGAGGAGATGGTCTCGCACAGCTTTTTTGTGCGTGATCCGGAAGACTTTTTTGACTTCTACCGTGACAAACTCATCTATCCGGAGGCAAAGCCGAACGACTGCCACAAGGCGCTGGCCGCGTTAGAGCAGGCAGGAAAACTGACGGCGGTCGTTACGCAGAATATCGACGGACTGCATCAGATGGCCGGCAGCAAAAACGTCTTTGAGCTTCATGGCTCCGTCCGGCGCAATTACTGTGTGAAGTGCCACAAGTTTTTTGATGAGACCGCCGTTCTTCAGGCAGACGGCGTTCCTCACTGCGATCACTGCGGCGGCGTGATCAAGCCGGATGTGGTCCTGTATGAGGAGATGTTGGATGAGGACGTGATGGACGGTGCGGCAAGGGCCATCATGAAGGCGGATATGCTGATCATCGGCGGGACCAGCCTGGTGGTCTATCCGGCAGCCGGCTTTGTGCGTTATTTCCGCGGCAGGCATCTGGTCCTGATCAACAAGAGCGTCACACCGATGGATGACGAAGCAGAACTCGTCATTCACGAAGACATTGCCGCCGTCATGGGCGAGGCGGTAAGAGCACTCGGACTGATGAACTGACCTTCGAATTTGTACTGGATTTCACAAGGATTTCATTTTACGCCATCCTGAATCTGTGTTATGATATCATCGAATCATTCCTGATTCAGAAATGCAGAAGTCTGGAGTTAAGATGAACAACAAGAAAAACGATGATGATAAAAACAAGCGGCCGAAATGGATACGCATGTTGATCGCGGCCCTGGTGGCCATGATCGCCTTGTCCTTCCTTTCGCGCTCGCTTCTGGCCGGTATGACCGGAAGCCTGACTTACTCTGAATTCCTGAAGATCCTGGAGACTGAGAATGTCAAATCCGTCACTTTCAATGAGTATTACAACAAAATCTCAGCCACGGTGACGGATGCAAGCGGCAGAGAAAAGGTCTACACTACGGGGATCGTGGACAAGGAAGCAGCACTGGAGATCATCAACAAACGGAATATCCCTTACAGCGGTACGGTGATCCAGTCCAGTTCCTGGTTCAGCATCATTATGTACGCGATCTTTATCGGCTTTCTGCTCTATTCCATGCGGAGCATGCGGAACGGAGGCGGTCTTTTGGGCAACTTCGGGCAGAATAACGCGAAGATGTACGTGCAGAAGGAGACCGGGGTATCCTTCGCCGATGTAGCCGGTCAGGAAGAGGCCAAGGAATCCATGCAGGAGATCGTGGAATTCCTGCACGATCCCGGCCGCTATGCGGAGATCGGCGCGAAGCTGCCGAAGGGCGCGCTGCTCGTAGGCCCTCCCGGCACCGGCAAGACCCTGCTGGCAAAGGCTGTCGCAGGGGAGGCGAAGGTCCCCTTCTTCTCGCTGGCCGGTTCCGACTTTGTGGAAATGTTCGTGGGCATGGGCGCTTCGCGTGTCCGTTCCCTGTTCAAAGACGCCCAGCAGATGGCGCCCTGCATCATCTTTATCGATGAGATCGATGCCATCGGCAAATCCCGCGACTCCCGCTACGGCGGCAATGACGAGCGTGAGCAGACGCTGAACGCCCTGCTTGCGGAAATGGACGGCTTCGATTCCTCAAAGGGCGTCTTCATCCTGGCTGCCACGAACCGCCCCGAGGTCCTGGATCCTGCCCTGTGCCGCCCCGGACGTCTGGACCGCCGCATCATCGTGGACAAGCCGGACCTGAAGGGCCGCATCGCTGTTCTGAAGGTACACGCGAAACACGTCAATATCGACGAATCGGTCGATTTTAACGAGATCGCGCTGGCAACATCCGGCGCGGTAGGCTCCGACCTTGCCAATATGGTCAATGAAGCGGCCATCCTGGCGGTAAAGAAGGGCCGGAATTATGTGACGCAGTCCGACCTTCTGGAATCGGTCGAAGTCGTCATTGCCGGCAAAGAGAAAAAAGACCGTGTGATGAACGACAAGGAAAAACGCACGGTGGCCTATCACGAAGTCGGTCATGCGCTGGCGACCGCGCTGCAGAAGCACACCGAGCCGGTGCAGAAGATCACCATCGTGCCGCGTACCATGGGCTCTCTTGGCTACGTCATGCAGACGCCGGAAGAAGAAAAGTATCTCATGACCAAGGATGAGCTGGACGCGGAGCTGGTCACGCTGCTGGCCGGCCGCGCGAGCGAAGAGATCTTCTTCGATTCCGTTTCCACCGGTGCTGCGAATGATATTGAAAAAGCCACGAAGCTGGCCCGTTCCATGGTCACCCGCTTCGGGATGAGCGAAGAGTTCGGCCTGATGGGCCTCGAGACCATCGACAGCGAATATCTGACCGCCCGCTCTTATATGAACTGCGCGGATGAGACCAGCGC
>CADCPP010000112.1 GCA_902803355.1 uncultured Lachnospiraceae bacterium
CGAAGTTTACGCGAAGAACGTGGTCGCCAACATGACCCACCGCCCCGCCCGTCTGGTGTCCCTGCACTCCAGCATCCAGGGCTGGCTGGCCGGCGATGTTCTGTCCACCGGTACGCCCCGCGCCTTCGGTCTGCAGGACGGCGATATTGCGGAATGCCGCATCTACGGACCCGACGGCTTCTCCATGGAACCGCTGGTAAACCCGGTAGTCGACCTCAAGAAGCACCCTGAAAAGGCCTGAGCAAAAACTGCCGGCTACGTACGTAAATAAACCAAAACCATAAACCCACAAGGAGATCACAAAATGGAACTCGGATTAAAGAACAAAGTTATCGTCTGCTTATCCTCTGCTGCCGGCATCGGCCGCGGCATCGCCACCGAACTGGCCCGTGAAGGCGCCAAGGTCGTGATCACCACGGCGGAGCCGTTCAAGAAAGATCTGGATGCAGCCGTCGAATACATCGAAAAAGAAACCGGCAATAAGCCTTACACCTACATCTCCGATATTTTGGATCCGGACAGCATCGTGAAGCTGATCGATGATGTTGCGAAGGACCTGGGCAGCGTCTACGGTCTGGTCAACCTTTGCCCCGGCCCCAAGGCTGGCAGCTTCGATGCCGTGACCGAGGCCGACTGGGCTGACGGCTATGAGAAGTGCCTGCACAGCTACATCGTGGCGATCCGTGCGGCTCTGCCTTACATGCGCGCTGCCGGTGAAGGCCGCATCCTGAACAGCACCTCCTCCTCCATCAAGCAGGCGCTGGACAACCTGATCATCTCCAACACCTTCCGCATGGGCGTGGTCGGCCTTTCCAAGTCCCTGGCCCGCGAGCTCGGCAAGGACAACATCCTGATCAACACCATCGGCCCCGGCCGTATCTATACCGACCGCATCAAATATCTGAACACCATACGTGCCCAGAAGGAAGGCATTACGGAAGAAGAGTACACGAAGCGCGATTCCGCCGACTTCCCTCAGCGCCGCTACCAGACCGTGGACGAGATCGGCCGTCTGGCTGCCTTCCTGCTCAGCGAAGCGAACGGTTCCCTGACCGGTCAGGCCTTCCTCTGCGACGGCGCGATGACCACCGCGTATTGATGCAGAAACAGAGACCTTAACAGAGAAAAGGAAAAGCCCCGGCAGCCCCGGGGCTCCTTCCTTAAGGAGAGAATATGACCGAAGAATTGAAGCGCTTTCTGATCGAACGGATCAATACCTGCCCTTATAATCTGGACAACGGCATCGTGGCGACCTTCCTGGAGGAAGGTCATTCCGTGATCGAGGTGGACGTGAAGCCGGAACACAAAAACATCTGGGGCATCCCGCACGGAGGCCTGCTCTTTGCCATTGCGGATGTGGCCTCAGGCCTTGCCGCCCACAGCGTGCATGAGGGCGCGCATGTCGTAACGGCAAGCAGCAACGTGAATTTTCTTTTTGCCAGCCCTGATGCCAGACATCTTAAGGCGGAAGGACGCGTGATCAAAGCCGGTCATACCCTCGCCGTCATGCAGGCAGACGTGTATGATGAGTCGGGAAACCACCTGATCACAGGGCAGTTCACCATGCATGTGGCGTATGCACAATAACAGCGGAAAGCGGCCGGACGGTCACTCGTCCCGGCTTTAGTTCCAGCTTTTTCTTTTCAAAAAGCACAATAAAAGCGGCCGCAAGGCCGCTTTTATGATGGATTGGTGTGCTAAGACTTGCCTTATTCCTTAACAACGGGAGAATCCGGGGCGTTGCGGCGGATGGAATCGATGCCGTTCAGGCAGGAGGCTTTGGCCTTGTAGCTTTCACCGGTAAGGATGATCTCCCCGTTGCGGGCTTTCAGACGGAAGCGGAATTCACCGGCTTTGTCTTTATAGACTTCGAACTTGGGATTGGTGACCGGCGCGAAATCGGCAACGGTCTGATCTTCCAGCTTGCCCTCGACGGCATTCTTTCTTACGCTCTCAATGCCGTTCATGCAGGCGGATTCGGTCGAATAGACTTCGCTGACGCCGATGATCTCGCCGTTGCCCGCCTTAAGATTAAAACGAAGGCCGCCTTTGGCTTCTTTAACTACAAATTTACCCATAGATGAACGCTCCTTTCAAAATGGTAATTTTATCATAATATAAATGAGCACAAAGTACAAGCCCTTTTTTAACGGAATTTGTGTTCATTTTTTTGTTGATCCGCTGTTTTCCGGGCAAAATCGGCTCAGAAATAATTCTTTACAGTTTTTAAAAAATTCGTTATAATTTTATTGTTTTTTTAGGAGGTGTGCTATGGCCTGGGGAGACAGAAAAGACGGAAGACTGATGCGCGAACTGGATTCGCTGCACTATATCACGGGGATCATTTATCCTAACCGCTGCGATAACGAAGCCTTTATCTCGCTTCGCATCGATTATACGAAGACCAACGAATATATCCGCAGAAAGAACGCCGAAAAGCCGGAACTGAAATACAATCATTTTCAGATTATCACGGCGGCACTGCTGAAAACGCTGACGCTGAAGCCGAAGATGAACCGCTTTATCGTGCGCAGCAATTTCTATCAGCGCAACGAAGTATCCACCTCTTTTGTGGTCAAAAAGAGCTTTGATGAGGAAGGCGCGGAAGCGCTTGCCTTTATCCATGCGGTGCCGGAGGATACCCTGGAGACCGTGCGACTGAAGATGAAAGAACAGATCGACGCCTGCAAGTCCGAAGCGGTGGATGAATCCACGCAGGCCATGGATTTCCTGACGAAGATGCCCCGTTTTCTGTCCAAATTCCTGGTGCATATCCTGATGTGGCTGGATAAACGCGGCTGGATCCCGCAGGATATCATTGCCACGGATCCGTACTATTCCAGCGCGGTCATGTCAAACCTCGGCTCCATCCGGATGAAGAGCGGCTATCATCACCTGACGAACTGGGGCACCTGTTCCATGATCATGCTGATCGGGGAACGGAAGAAGAGACCGTTTTTCGACCGGCTCGGCGGCTATGAGATGCGGGACTCCGTTGATCTTGGCCTGACCATTGACGAACGCCTGGCAGACGGGTTCTACTACGCGAAGACCGCCCAGCTTCTGCAGAAGCTGATCGAAAATCCGGAACTGCTAGAAGGACGGCTGGACGAAGCGGTAGAGTAAGACGTCATCGAAAACAAAAACAGAACAGATAAAAGGGAGGCAGGTTTTCACCTGTCTCCCTTCAAATCTCTTTGTAGAGCTCGTAGCAGTCGTGGCCTTTCGGCACGTCCTTGAGCTCGCCTCTGAGAAGATAGCCGTTCTTTTTGAAGAAATCGACGTTCCAGTCGCCCGCATTCGTCAAAATCATGGAA
>CADCPP010000113.1 GCA_902803355.1 uncultured Lachnospiraceae bacterium
CTGACGTCGCGGCCCAGCAGCCGCAAAGCGTTGTACGCAGCCGCGATCTCGCAGCCCACGTTTTTCATGGGCGAGCGGCCTATGGTAAAGGGCGGGCAGACGGCCTGACCGTAGATGTATCCCAGATCCGGACCCTCAAGGGCCTGGTTTTTTTCATGGTTTTCTTCGATTTGCGGGGAGGCGTGCCGGTGCGCGGAAAACAGCCGGCGGGTAAACGCCAGCGGCAGAGGACGGAGCTTTTTGCTTTTCTTTGCGGGTTCGGCCAAGGGCGGGATTCCTTTCACTTTGCCCGGGCGGCGGGAGAGGGGGATGGCTTACGTGTTTTCTGCGGTCTTCAGGATGACCGGAAGGGCATCGATGATGTCGGAGGCCATCACGGCATGTTCGCCGAGCTTTGCGGCGGCTTCATCGCCGGCGAGCCCGTGCAGATAGACGCCCAGGCAGGCGGCGTTGTAAGGCTGCAGCCCCTGTGCAATGAGGGAGGCAATTATCCCGGCCAGGACATCGCCTGCGCCGCCGGTCGCCATGCCGGAATTGCCGCTGTTGTTGATCATGAGGCGGTTCCCGTCGGAAACCGCGGTCCGGTGGCTTTTCAGCACGCAGATGACACCGCGCTCCTCAGCAAATGACAAAGCCGTTCCGGGAATATCAGCCGTCACGGTCTCGACCGGGCAGCGAAGAAGACGCGCCATTTCCATCGGGTGAGGCGTGATGACGGTACCGAAGGGCACCTCGCTCCACAGCTCCGGATGCGCGGCAAGGAGGTTCAGACCGTCCGCGTCCAGAACGATGGGCATGGCAGCCGTTTGGATCGTCCACTTCACGAGATCCAGGGCATTTTCGGACTGTCCGAGTCCCGGCCCGAGCACGATGGCGGAAGCGCCCGCGAGGGCATCTTTCAGCCACTCTTCCTCGGCGCCTTCGTCCGGATAGACCTTCAGCACGGCTTCGGGGAGCTGTGTCTGATAAATGATGCGGTTTGCCTCGGGGCAGACGATGCCTGCCAGTCCGCAGCCCGTGCGGTAAGCGGCCTTTGCTGCCAGATAGGCGGCGCCGGACATGCCTCTGCAGCCGCCGATGATGACGACTTTGCCGAAGGTTCCCTTGTTCGATTCCTGCGAGCGCATGGGCAGCAGGTTCAAAAGATAGCGGGTATAGGTGAGTTCCATGAAAAGCCTCCCGAGGCTCTGCTCATCAGGTATGAGAGCTTCCGCCGTTTACTCCACGGCATTCATATAGGCGGTCTGCTCCGCGCTCAGGCTGTCCACCTTGATGCCCATGGACGCCAGCTTGACTGAGGCAACCGCTCTGTCGATCTCGCGCGGCACCTGATAGACGCCCGGCTTTAAATGATGCCCGTGGATGGCCAGATACTTCAGGCTTAAGGCCTGGATGCCGAAGCTCATGTCCATGATCTCGGCCGGATGGCCGTTGCCGGCGGCAAGGTTCACCAGACGGCCTTCCGCGAGCAGGTTCAGCACGCGGCCGTCCGCCATGCGGTAACCGGTGATGTGCGGCTTTCTCTGCCAGATCTTCGTTGCTGCGGCGGCCAGATCGTTTTTATTGATCTCCACATCAAAATGTCCCGAGTTGGCCAGCAGCGCGCCGTCCTTCATCATGGCAAAGTGCCGGCCGGTGATCACATCCTTGCAGCCGGTCAGGGTCACGAACAGATCGCCGACCTTCGCGGCCTCATCCATGGGCATGACGGTGAAGCCGTCCATAGTCGCTTCAATGGCTTTGACCGGATCGATCTCGGTCACGATGACGACGGCGCCCATGCCCTTCGCGCGCAGCGCAAGGCCCTTGCCGCACCAGCCGTAGCCGGCCACGACCACGGTCTTGCCGGCGATGATGAGGTTCGTGGGGTTCATGATGCCGTCCAGGGTGGACTGGCCGGTGCCGTAGCGGTTGTCAAACAGATGCTTGCAGTCCGCATCGTTCACATCGATCATGGGAAAATCCAGCAGTCCTGCCTTTTCTCTGGACTTCAGGCGGTGGATGCCGGTGGTGGTCTCTTCGCAGCCGCCGATCAGGTTCTTGCCGTACTCCCGACACTCGCCGTGCAGAAGATGGACCAGGTCGCCGCCGTCATCGATGATGAGGTCCGGGCAGGCGGCCAGGGAATTCTTCAGCAGAGCGGTGTATTCCTCCTCGTTTACGCCGTGCTTTGCGTGGACTTCCACGCCGCTCTCCGCAAGCGCGGCAGCCACGTCATCCTGCGTGGAGAGGGGGTTGCAGCCGGTGGAAATGACCCGCGCGCCGCCGGCTGCGAGCGCCTGCGCAAGGTAGGCAGTCTTCGCCTCCAGGTGGATGGACATGGTAATGGTCATGCCCTTAAACGGCTGTTCCTTTTCAAAGCTGGCACGCACGGCGTTCAGGATGGGCATGTAGCTCTTGACCCAGTCGATCTTATCGCGCCCGGACGGTGCCAGGGACATATCCTTCACTTCATTCATGTTGAGTTCTCCTTGATTGGTTTACCCTTGCATTATAGCAGTGATTTCACAAAAAGGACAGAACTTCCTTGCGTTTTGCTCACATTTGCTGCTCGGCGCGGCGGAAAAAGCATGGAAAAGAAAGATTATATAAGGTAATCTTCTGATCGCAGCAACTTGTAAAAGTGCGGACAAACGTGTACAATCTTTCCTGTCGGTGTGCTGCCGACAGGATTTTTTGACCGGTCATCTTTGGGGAAAACAGGAGGCCGGCGCGGAGATCTTATTGCGGGGGGAGAATCATATGAAGCATCTTTCTCAGTTTTTTATAAC
>CADCPP010000114.1 GCA_902803355.1 uncultured Lachnospiraceae bacterium
GATGCACAAGCTGCTGTAGCTCAGTCGGTAGAGCGCATCCTTGGTAAGGATGAGGTCACCGGTTCAAATCCGGTCAGCAGCTTTTTTATTGCCCGGGGGATGATTCCTCCGTTTTTTTATCCTTGAAACTCTGTCCCGCACGGGATATAATAAAACAAATGAACCTTTTGGAGGGAGTTATGCGAAAACTGATCAGTTTGCTCCTGGCATTTGCATTGGTGCTTTCCCTTGCTGCGTGCGGGAAGTCCCCGGCGCCTTCGACGGAAAAAACGTCTTCGCCGGAAAGCACGGCGGCAACGCAGGAAGCTGCGGAAAGCAAGACCGAACCGGTGGAGAGCACGCAGGAATCCACGGCAGAAAGCCCGGAAGGGGACGTGATCCCCGATAATCTTGCTGCGGGGGAACTGCCTGCAGTCGGCGACGTGATCTGCGGCTTTGAAGTGAAAGAGATCCGTGAGGAACCGATCCTTGGCGCCTCCGTGGTATATCTCGTGCATAAAAAGACCGGGGCCGGCGTGATGTATATCGCCAACGACGATATGAACCGCTATTTTGCCCTGACGTTCGGGACGCAGCCGATCGATGATACCGGGCTGCCGCATGTGTTCGAGCATGCCACATTAAGCGGATCGGAGCGCTATCCCAGCGCGGATCTGTTCATGAATCTGTCCTATCAGTCCTACAACACCTTGATGAATGCGTACACGATGGACCGGATGACGATGTTCCCGCTCGGAAGCATGTCGCAGGATCAGCTGCTCGCGCTCGCGGATTATTATATCGATTCCTGCTATCATCCGATGATTATGAAGGACGAGAGCATCTACCGGACCGAGGCCTGGCGCTACAATCTGGCCGATGCCGACGCAAAGCTGACGATCGAAGGCACGGTCTACAGTGAAATGCTCGGCGCGACCACGCTGGAAAGCCAGGCATATCTGAACGCGATGCAGGATGCGCTGCCCGGCTCCCGCCTGGGCTACAGCTACGGCGGCAATCCCGACGCGATCCCGGAAATGACCTATGAAAAGCTGAAGGCTTATCACGAACTGTATTACCATCCCTCGAACTGTCTGGCGCTGCTGTACGGGCAGGTGGACAATTATACGGAGTTTCTGCGGCTTCTGAATACGGAATATCAGAATTATGAACGCCGTGAGTTTAGCGTGGAAGATCCGGCTTATGAGCCCCTTAAGGAAAGCGTGGAAAACTCTTACGCCTTCCCGGTGGAAAAAGGCTCTTCCGCTCAGGACAAGACCACGATCATCTATTCTGTCGTGCTTCCGGAGGAGGCCTGGGCAGACAGCATGGTGCTGTCCTATCTGACGGGCTTCGTCACGGCAGAGGGCAGTGAACTGTCAGGAAATCTGAGGCGGCTCTTCCCTTCGGCCGCCTTCAGCAGCGGGCTGGAGATCGCCGGACCGGTCCCGGTCGCCGTGTTCCAGCTGGACAATGCGAATCCTGAAGATGCCAAGAAGTTCCGCGAGGAAGTCGATAAGGCCCTTGCGGAGATCGCGAAGAACGGCATGGCGAAGGATATGCTGGACAGCTATGCGTCTTCCTTTGAACTGAGCGAACTGCTCGTCAGGGAAAACAGCTCCGTCGGAGAAGGGATCATCACTTCCGTGGGCTATGATGCGCATATCTTCGGGGACGTCTGGTACTACTTTGATTATGAGGAACAGGCAAAGAATCTCGTGCGCTGGAACGAAGACGGCAGCTATGCTTCACTTTGCGCGAAATATTTCGGCAAGGATGCCGTGACAGCCCTGACCGTGACCTATCCGGAACCCGGTCTCAGGGAGGAAAAGGATGCAGCGCTGGCCGATAAGCTGGCCAGGGTCAAGGAAGCCATGTCGGCGGAAGAGATCGAGACGCTGGTTGCGGAAAGCAAGAGAGAAGCCGAGGAAGATCCCGGAACGGCAGAAATGGTGAAGGCGCTGACGGTGGTCGACACGGCCTCCCTTCCCGAAGAAGTCCGGATCTATGAGGTCAATGATGAAACGAACGAGCTGGGGGTCCGCTACATTGAAGCGGAGGCCGGAGTGTCCGGCGTCGGACGCGTAGCAGTCAACCTGGACATTTCCTGCCTGGACGAAGAAGAACTGATGTATGCCAAGCTCTATAAGGACCTGATCGGGTACCTGGATACCGACGATCACCTCCGCAGCGAGCTCTCAACACTCGCGACCCGCTATCTGAGCGACGGCAATATCTATGTTATGCTGCAGCAGACGCCGGACAAAAGTGTGAATCCGTATCTGCAGTTTGTCTGGACGGCGCGCGATGAAGATCTGGAAACCGGCTACGGTCTGATGGAGGAAATGTTCTTCAGGCTGAAGCTGAGTGATATAAGCCGCATCAAGGACGGCGTGAACGCGCTGTTGACGGCTGCCCGTTCCGACGTAAACGGCGCCCCTTATAATGAGGTGATCCGCCGCTCCCTGACCGGCATGTCCGAGGTATATGCCTACTCGGCTTACCTGGGCGGCATTTCCTATTTTGACTTCCTGACCGAAGTGGCCGGGCAGCTGCAGAGCGATCCGAAGGTGATCACCGACAAGCTGCTGTCTCTGCGGGACAAAGTGGCTTCGCGAAACGGTGCCGTGATCGAGTTTGCCGGAAGTGCGGAAAGCGCGGCCCTGAACCGGAAGCTGGCAGATGCCTGGATGACCCGCCTTGCAGGAGAAGCGCGGGAAAAAGCTGAGTGCAGCATTCCGGTCTATGAGCAGAACGAAGCGATCGTGATCGACAGCAGTGTCTATTACAACGGGATCTCGGCCTCGTATGAGATGCTCGGGATCGAAAAGGATGATGAATCGTTCGAGACGACCGTGCAGCTTATGGCGGCAGAAGTGCTGTCGCAGATCGTGTCGGATAAATTCCTGATCCCGCAGCTGCGCGACGGCAAAGGCGTTTACAGCATTATCCATTATGCCTCGGATGCCGGTGTCTATCTCTGCACGTACCGCGATCCGAACGTGGCAGAGACCTTCAGGATCTATGAGAGTCTGCCGGAACAGATCAAAAAACTGGAACTGACGCAGGAAGATCTGGATGGTTATATCCTTTCGGAATATTCGGTGCTGGCGGAACCGGCCGGGGAACTGACCGGCGCGATGAATGCCGCAGGCTACGTCCTCTCCGGGACCGACCAGGAGGAGGTCGTGGAACAGATGAAGGCCTTGAAGACCCTGACTCCGGAAAAGATCGCCGCATGCCTGGATCTGTACGAAAAACTGGTCGAAAAAGGCTTCCGCTATACAGCCGGCGGCATGTCCGGGATCAATGACAACGCGGACATGTATGATGAGATCCTGAACCCCTTTGGGGCTGAGGAAAAGCCCGAGATGTCGTTCACGGACGTGTCCGAAGACCGCGAAGAATATGACGCGATCTGCTTTGCCTATGAAGAAGGCACGATGATGCCGCTCGGAGAGGATGTCTTCGGTGTGGATGAACACGCCCGCGTCGGAGAGCTGGCCGCGTATCTTTACATGCTGCTCGGCGGCGATTACAATGAGGAAGAAGCACTGAGCTTTCTGCAGGGCTATAAGATCTTCTCGGTCATGAAGAAGGTGTCAGACGAACTGACCCGTACGGAAGCCGCACAGGCGCTGATGAAGCTGCTGAAGGCGGCGCAGGTGGAAGTGGACGATGCCAAACCGCAGGAGACGCTGGAGGATGGCGATACGCTTCCCGAGGCTCTTGCCTGGGCGCTGGGTCACGGGTACCTGAAGCCTCATGCGGACGACGGCGGCAAGCTGTGGGCAGACGGCAAGACCCCGATCACCCGTGCGGAGCTTGCATGGCTGGAATATATCTTCTACACGGAAGAGTAAGGGCTGCTGCATTAGCGCACACATCATATATACGGAGAACGGCTTCCTCAGGGAGGCCGTTTTCTGTATCCGAAAGCACGCCGCAGCGTGCTTTTTGAGTTTCGGAGATCCCGGAATGAAAGACGGGAGATGAAGAAAATTACCGTCGTTTTTCTCCCCAGAACAAAGCTTAGCCGGCACCACCGGGAAAACGTGAAAAAGTGTGAAAATGCCGCTTTTCCTTTGACTTTGACCTGAAATCCGTTATAATGATACAAGGGATAGGAGGGCCGGCGTCTGACGGCGTATCGGAACCGGGAGAAAAATAAGAACAGGCAGGAGCATGATATGGGCTTTGAAATTCAAAAGGCGGGATTCTGGAAGCGTGCTTCTGCTTTTTTGCTGGACATCATTCTTCGCGGCATCCTGACAGTCGGCATATTGACCCTGTTGTCCGCAGTGAGCGGCTATGATGCGAAAACACAGCGGATGCAGGAGAAATACGACGCGTACAGCACACAGTACGGCACCGACCTCGGCATCAGTGAAGAGCAGTACAACGCTCTTCCCAAGCAGGACCAGGAAAAATACATGGCGGCTTACAAGGCCCTGACGCATGATGAGGAAGCGGTGACGCTCTATCAGCAGGTGGTGAAGATGTCCCTGTTCCTTCTGAGCATCAGCATTTTCCTTGCGTGCGTGATCCTGGAATTTATCGTTCCCCTGCTCCTGAAGGAGGGCCGTACGCTCGGTAAGAAGGTCTTCGGCCTATGCGTGGTCCATACGAACTGCGTACGCATGGAACCCGGCGCGATGTTCATCCGCAGCCTGCTGGGGGTCTACACCGTGGAGACCATGATCCCCGTACTGATCCTGGTCATGCTGTATTTCAACATGGTCGGCATTGCCGGCACGGCTATCCTGCTTGCGATGCTTCTGCTCCAGATCATTCTGCTTGCCGCCACGCAGAATAACCAGCTCATCCACGACCTTCTGGCTCAAAGCGCGGTAGCCGATTATCAGAGCCAGCCCATTTACGCGACACTTGAAGAGCTGAATGCAGCCAAGGCTAAAAAGGCAGCCGAGGCGGCAAGGATCACTCCCTATTGATCAACAACCACCATAGCAATAAAGAGAGAAGAGAGCCATGAAAGTTGTATTGCAAAACCTGACCAAGATCTTCCCGAACCGGAAAAAGGGAGGGGATGACGTCGTCGCCGTCAATGATTTCAGCTTTGAGATCCCCGACGGCAAACTGGTCGGCCTGCTCGGCCCTTCCGGCTGCGGCAAGAGTACGACCCTGTACATGATCAGCGGCCTGCAGAAGCCGACCGGCGGCAAGATCTTCTTCGGCGACATCGATGTCACGCAGCTGGAGCCGGAAAACCGCGGGGTAGGACTGGTCTTCCAGAACTATGCCCTGTATCCTCACATGACGGTCAAACAGAACATACTGTACCCGCTGCAGAACCTGAAGGGCAGCGACAAGATGACCAAGGAACAGATGCTGGAGCGCGCGGTCGAGGTGGCCAAGATCGTGCAGATCGACGAGCTCCTAGAAAGAAAGCCCCACGAACTGTCGGGCGGCCAGCAGCAGCGTGTCGCGATCGCGCGTGCTCTGGCGAAGATGCCCCGGGTCCTGCTGCTGGATGAACCGCTGTCCAACCTTGACGCCCGCCTGCGGCTCCAGACCCGTGAAGAGATCCGCCGCATTCAGAGAAAGACCGGGATCACCACCGTCTTCGTCACGCACGACCAGGAAGAGGCCATGAGCATCTCCGATATGATCGTGGTCATGAAGAAGGGCGTGGTCCAGCAGATCGGCGCGCCGCAGGCCGTTTATGACAGCCCGGCGAACCTGTTCGTTGCGAAGTTCCTCGGCACCCCGCCCGTCAACGTCTTCGAAGGCGAGATCAAA
>CADCPP010000115.1 GCA_902803355.1 uncultured Lachnospiraceae bacterium
AATGATTATCCCATGCCGGAGAGCACGCTGGCGGAGCAGTTTCGCAGGCGCCTTCCCTTTCAGCTGACTGATGCGCAGGAAAAGGTTTGGGCGCAGATCAAAGCCGATATCGCAGGGGATTGCCGAATGAACAGGCTGATCCAGGGAGATGTCGGATCCGGTAAAACGGTCCTTGCGGTCATGGCCCTGCTCGCGGCTGCGGAAAACGGTTATCAGGGGGCTCTGATGGCCCCTACGGAAGTACTCGCGCAGCAGCATTTTGACAAGATCACAAAGTTGTTTGACGAGCTGAAGATCCCGGTGCGGGCTGTTCTGCTGACCGGCTCGGTCAAAGAATCGGCAAAGAAGGTCATCCGGGAAGAACTGAAGGACGGACGCGCGCAGATCGCCGTTGGGACTCATGCACTCATCCAGGACAAGGTGCTGTTTCAAAATCTCGGACTGGTCATCACGGATGAGCAGCATCGTTTCGGAGTAAGACAGCGCGAAATGCTTGGCGAAAAAGGAGGAAGACCGCATATGCTGGTCATGAGCGCAACGCCGATCCCCCGTACGCTCGCCATCATTTTATACGGTGATCTGGACATTTCCGTGATCGATAAACTGCCTGTGGGACGGCTTCCCATCAAGAATGCCGTGGTCAAACCGACAGCGCGGGGCAGTGTTTACCGCCTGATCTTAAATGAGATCGCGGCGGGGCATCAGGCCTATGTGATCTGTCCGTTTGTGGAAGAGAGCGAATCGCTGAGCGGAGAAAACGTGGAAGACTACGCGGAAAAGCTAAAGGCTGTGCTGCCCTCATCGGTCAGACTTGGCGTCCTTCATGGCCGTATGCCGAGCAGCGAAAAGAACCGTGTCATGGAACGTTTCCAGAGAGGTGAGATCCAGATCCTTGTCTCTACCACGGTCGTGGAGGTGGGCGTGGACGTTCCGAACGCTACGGTCATGATGGTCGAAAATGCAGAACGCTTCGGCCTTGCCCAGCTGCATCAGCTGCGGGGACGGGTGGGACGCGGAGAGGCGCAATCCTACGCAGTCTTTATGGACGGCAGCGGAAAAGGAAAGAAAAAAGAACGTCTTGAGATATTGAATCAGACGAATGACGGGTTTAAAATAGCGGAAGAAGATCTGAAGCTCCGCGGTCCCGGCGATGTGTTCGGGGTCAGGCAAAGCGGAGATCTGCATTTTAATCTCGGAGATATCTATCAGGATCATGATGTGCTGATGAAGGCGTCGGAAGCTGCCTCGCAGATCCTGAACGATGATCCGAAACTGAATGCGGAAGAGAACAGAAGATTACGGGAGCAGGTGAACAAACTGCTCGGAAAGGCTGAAGCACTATGATGATCAGCAAAGACAGACTGAGAGCGGTATACGGCAGCGATGCCGAGAAAGAAAACGCAAGACTGGAATCCCTTGCGGCGTTTTTTGCGTCAAGATTCGGGCGGGAACCGGAACGCCTGTACCGGGCGCCGGGACGAGTAGAGATCGGCGGCAATCACACCGACCATCAGCACGGCTGCGTCCTTGCAGCTTCAGTGACCATGGATGCGGTTGCCGCAGTCAGGAGACGCAGCGATGGTCTGCTTCGCCTGGAATCCGAAGGTTACAGCTTCTCTGAGATCGATCTTTCCGATACCGCGCTGCGGGAAGAGGAGAAAGGAACCACGATCGGTCTGCTGCGGGGCATGGCGGCGCGCTTTAAAGAGCTTGGCGCGGACTATTCCCGGGGAGGGCTGGATATCTATGTCAGCAGCCGCGTACCGGCAGGCAGCGGACTTTCTTCCTCTGCGGCATTCGAAGTGCTGCTGGGCTGTACTCTGGATCAGGAATATGAGGTCGGGACGGACGCGGAGACCATCGCAAAAGCCGGACAGTTTGCGGAAAATATCTACTTTGGCAAACCGAGCGGCCTTCTTGATCAGATCGCCTGCGCGGAAGGAGGGCTGGTTGCGGTTGATTTCAACGACCCTGCCAATCCGCTGATCCGGAGACTGGAGACCGATTTTGACCGTTTTGGCCATGAGCTCTATATCATTGACAGCGGCGCAGGGCATGAGAACTTAACGGGAGAATATGCCGCGATCCCTTCCGACTGTCAGAAGATCAGCCGCTATTTCGGCGTTAATGTGCTTCGTGACGTGGAAGAGGATGCCTTTATGAGCGCAGTTCCCATCTTACGTGAACGCTTCGGTGACCGGGCTGTTCTGCGTGCGATCCATTTCTTCGGGGAAAACAGACGCGCAAAAGCGGAAGCCGGAGCCCTGCAGCGGGGAGATTTTGACGCCTTCCTTGAACTGGTCAGGGAAAGCGGGAGATCCTCGGCACTCTATCTGCAGAACGTGATTCCGGCGGGGGCCATCGCCCATCAGGAAATGATGCTGACCCTTGCCGTATGCGAAAAGCTCCTTGACGGGAAGGGCGCTGTCAGAGTCCATGGCGGCGGCTTCGGCGGGACGGCACTGGCGATCGTTCCAAAGGATATGGCGGATGATTTTGTCAAAAACGCAGAGCTTTATCTCGGAAGCGGCCGCGTGCACAGGATCCGGATCTGTCCGGAAGGCGGCTGTCTGATACGCTGAAAGGAAGATTATGGCACTGTTTTATGATCTGAAACCGGAGATGGGAAACAGGGAGAGCGTGACCATTTCCGACGGCTGCGGCATGAGCGCTCATATTCTGACGTATGGCGCTACGGTCCAGAGACTGAATGTCCCGGACGCCCGCGGCGATATCAAAGATGTGATCCTGGGGTATGACGATCCTGCCGAATATGATATGCAGGATGTCTATTTCGGCGCGGTCATCGGGCGTGTGGCGAACCGCATCAAAGACGCCTGCTACTTTGTCCAGGGAAGAAAAGTGGCTTTGGCCCCGAATCAGCCCTACGGCATGCTGCACGGCGGTCCGGAGGGATTTGCCTATAAGACCTGGACCGTGGTCCGGAAAAACGCAAGAAGCGTGCTGCTTCGTCTGTATTCTCCGGATGGCGATCAGGGCTTTCCCGGCAATCTGACCACGGACGTCCTCTATTCCATGGATACGCCAGGACAGCTGTCGATCCGTTATCATGCCGTTACTGACTTTGACACGCCGGTCAACCTGACCAATCATATGTATTTCAATCTGGACGGGCATGAAAGCGGCCTTGTCGATGACCACAGGCTCATGCTTTCTTCCCGCAAATACACCGTGACAGATAACGACCTGGTCCCTACCGGAGAGATCCGGCCGGTGAACGGAACGCTTCTGGATTTCAGTGAGCTGCGCCGGCTTAGCCCTTCACTTCACGCACCGGAACATGCCGTGACCAAGGGGCTTGACCACAACTTTGTGCTAAGCAGTGCCTGCAGCGATGGTGAAGTGCCTGCCGCGGTACTGAAAGCGGCAAGAAGCGGGATCACGATGACGGTATATACCGACCGCCCTGCCATGCAGGTCTACAGCGCGGGAGCGATGTCCAGACGCAGCGGAAAGGACGGCGCTGTCTATGAACCGTTCCAGGCCGTCTGTCTGGAAACGCAGGGCTTCCCTGACGCACTTCATCATTTCAATTTCCCGAGCATTATGGTGAAGGCAGGAGAGAGCTTTGACAGTGAAACGATCTATCGTTTCACGGCCGAAGAAGACTGATCTGCCGGTCTGTCGCTGAAAGGAGAGAAAAATGTACGGCTCTGCTGCTTCGATCGCACTGGAACTGATCACGATCGCCCTGTTAGTCATCGGGATCATCAGCGGCGTGAAAAAAGGTTTTTTTAAAAGTCTGATGGATCTTGTTATCCTTATTGCCGCCGTCATTGCCGCAGTCATGGTCTGCAGGTGGTGTACAGGCTTTTTCGTGGAACGCATTTATCCGAAAGCAGAAGAGAAGGTCTTAAGCGCGATCGAAAGCGCGGAAATGGACCTGAGCAATGTGGACATCTCGGCAATGAATTTCGGCGAAGATCATCCGGATACGCTGAGTGATGAGGAATATGCGCTGCTGAAGCAAAATGCAGGCATCGCCAAATTCTCCGCTTCCATGGAAAAGGTAGGGATTCCGGAAAGCCGCATTCGCGCCATAATCGCCAAAACGATCAAAAACGCTAGCCGCAGCGGAGAAAGCTTTCACGAGGCTGTGACCGACAGCGCAAAAGCAGTGACAAGAAACACGGTCAAAGTCATTGTCCAGATCGTGCTGTTTCTGATCGTTCTGATCGTCCTTATCATTGTTCTGCAGCTTTTGGTGAACGGGATCAGAGGCCTGATGTGGAAAGCCGATCTCATTAAATCGGTGGACCGCTTTCTGGGCTTCCTGCTTGGGGCGCTGATGATGCTGGCCCTGATCTTTATTGCCTTCTACCTCTTCCGGCGGCTGAACTGGACGGCGTTTGAAAATGCCGCGGATGAGACGCTTTTTGCCGCGTTTTTGAATGTCAATAATCCCCTGACGCTGTTCTTTGATTAAGAGCAAAGTAAACACAGTAAAACGCCCTGCAGAGCCGCTGCAGGGCGTTTTATGATACGTTGCGCTGTTATTTCTTCAGATAGGCCATAAGAAGGTCATATGTGGCTTTCAGACCGTCGATATGTGTTCTTTCATAGCCATGGCTGTTTGCAGTACCGGGGCCGATGGCCGCGTGACGAAGATCGTAGCCGGCCGCGATGCTGGGGTCGCAGTCGGTGCCGTAATGCGGCGTGAAAATGTCCATGACATAGTCCACGCCTTCATCGATCGCAGCCTGACGCAGTTCATTGGTCATGCCCCAGTGATAAGGGAAGCGGGAATCCTTGGCAAAGATGGAGACCTTCCGCTCATCGGAATTCTGCTGAGGACCTGTGGGGGCGATATCGATAGCCAGGATATCCCTCGCGTCTTCGGGAAGGACAACCGTGCCGTGGCCGATCTCTTCATACATGGCAAAATAAGAGTAGACCTTGCGATGCAGCGGGATGTTCTCCTCCTTAAGGGCTTTCATTGCGGTCAGAAGGACCGCAGCGCAGGCCTTATCATCAACAAAGCGGGATTTCAGATAATCGTTTGCCAT
>CADCPP010000116.1 GCA_902803355.1 uncultured Lachnospiraceae bacterium
CTCATCGTAGGTCATCGCCTGCAGGACCATGGCATAGGTGGTGCCGTAGGTGGAGGCAAAGGTCGCGGACATATCGTATTCCGTAAAAAGCGAGTTGAAGTTCAGGGCAAAGACCGCGAGCACCGAAGGCAGAATGATGGGCAGCTTGACCTTCAGGAAGGTCCGAAGCGGCCCCGATCCCAGGTTCTTGGCGGCTTCCTCCAGTTCCTCGTCTATCGTGTAGAACGAGGCCTTGATCATTCTGAGTGAGAACGGCAGCTTGACCACCGTATACGCCATGACGATCAGGATCCGCACATTCTCCGCGTAGTAGAGGTTCTGATTGCCTACGTAAAAGACCGCGTCGCTGTTGAAGAAGGTGCGGAAGGAATAGCAGATCAGGATGGTCGGCAGCAGCCAGGGGAACAGCAGGGCGTATTCCAGGACGGCGCCCTTTTTCTTTTTCTTGAAGATATAGCTGCAGGCGATCACCACGATCACGCAGGCGAAGGCCGCTGCGATCGCCGAGAGGATAAAGCTTAAGCGAATGCCGCCCAGCGTCGTTTCGTTGGAAAACAGCCCGGAGATCGCTCCCTCGCGGGTCTTGTAAGTGCCTCTGGCTGTCAGGTATTCATAGTCCTGCTTGCCAAAGAAGTTGAGGAACGTCCACCCGGAGAAGTCGATCTTGCGCATGCGCACTGCTTCAAAGGTCTGGAAGGCGAAGATCACGATCATGACGACGGGCGTCATATAGATGATGAACAGCACGTAGGCATAGATGTGCGCCAGCACGTTCGCCACCGGATTGTTGATCTTCTGCTTCTGCAGCTTGGCCTTCGTTTTGGAGACGGAAAGGTAGTGGCCCTTCCGCTCGTAGGAGCTTAAGACCGTGAGCAGCAGGATGGTAAAAATGGCCAGAATGACCGACAGCAGCGCGGCTCTTGCCTGCGGGAAGGATTCATCCGCCGCCGAGGAGCCGGCCAGACGCACGATCTCGGGGTTGATGGAGTCGTAGCCCAGCAGCGTAGGCGCGCTCATGGCGCAGAGGCCGGTGATGAAGGTCATGACCGTGAGCGAGAACATGGTCGGGATCAGGGTCGGGAAGACCACCTTCCACAGGACCTTGAAGGGGCCGGCGCCCATGTTCCGCGCGGCTTCCACCGTATTGTAGTCGATGCCGCGGATCGCGTTGCGCAGAAACAGCATATGGTTGCTGGTGCAGGCGAAGGTCATGGTGAAAAGCACCGCATTGAAGCCGGTAAACCAGTTTCTATTGATCGCCGGATTGATCTTGGCAAGATAGCTTGTCAGGATGCCGTCGTTTGCGTACAGGAACATATAGCCGGTCACGAGCGCCACGCCGGAGTAGATGAGCGTGGTCATGTAGCCGAGCCTCAGGATCTTCGCGCCCTTGATGTCAAAGTATTCGGTCAGAAGGACGATCGAGACCCCCACCACATTGACGGTGATGACCAGCAGGATGGCCAGCTTCAGCGAGTTCCACACAAAGCTGGGCATGTTGCCGGCAAAGAAGAACTTGATCACGACCCAGGGATCCGTCTGTCCCGCCGCGTTCTTCGTGGTAAAGATGCTGGTCAGGGTGTTCAGGCACGGCACCAGCATGAATCCGAAGAACAGGTAGGCAAAAAACAGAAAGCCGAGGATCTTGAACAGAAAGCCCGGGTCTATCCCTTTTTGCTGCTTCATACTTCATCCCCCTTGTAATCGCCGGGCTCGTAGCTCATCAGGTCTTCCTTCCGGAAGCCGATGCGCACCTGCTCGCCGATCTCGTAAATGCGCTTGCCGTCGTTTTTCTCCACGACCTTGAAGTTCTGGTCTGCGGTGCGGATGGCATATTTAATGGTCAGGCCGTAGTATTCCGCGCTCTCCACCTTGCCTTCGGTATAGAGACCGCCGTCCACCTCTTCATTCACTCTCAGGCGCTCCAGCCGGATGTAATGGTGCTGCCCCGCATCCAGCCCCGCGCTCTGCTCCCTGTTCAGGCGTTCCACAAGACTGTCGGAGAGGCGGTTGATGTCGCCGATGAAGTTGCAGACGAATTCAGTCGCCGAATGGTTGTAGACCTCGTAGGGCGTGCCGATCTGCTCGATGCAGCCCTTGTTGAACACGGCGATATGATCGGACAGGGTCAGGGCTTCCTCCTGATCGTGAGTCACGTAGATGGAGGTGATGCCAAACTCACGCTGCATATTTTTCAGCTCGTTTCTGAGCTGCACGCGCAGCTTCGCATCCAGGTTGGACAGGGGCTCGTCCAGGCAGATGACGCTCGGATTGGTCACCAGGGCGCGGGCAATGGCGACCCTCTGCTGCTGGCCGCCGGAAAGCTGCGAGACGGCCTTGGCCAGCTGCTCGTCGCTTAAGTCCACCTTCTTCGCGATCTCTCTGACCTTCTGGTCGATCTCCTGCTTTTTCAGCTTTTTGATCTTCAGACCGAAGGCGATATTGTCATAGACGGTCATCGTCGGGAACAGGGCATAGCTCTGGAAGACGATGCCGATATTTCTCTTCTCGATCGGGACATGGGTAATGTCCTTGTCATTCATCATCACGCGGCCGCTCGTCGGTTCGATAAAGCCGGTGATGGTTCTTAAGGTCGTGGTCTTTCCGCAGCCGGAAGGCCCAAGGAAGGTAAAGAATTCACCTTCCTTCACATGCACATTGATATTGTGAAGTGCGGTAAAATCACCGAATTTGACAACGATGTCCTGTAACTGAATCATAAGTTTTCTGTCCTTCCTGCGGAGTTTTCCGTGCTTTTACAAAGACGGCGGGCTGACGAGCAGCCCGCCATCCGGCTTGGTTTTGTTTAGTTCTGATCTGAAAAAGCAGATCAGTCTTTCTTCTGGGTCAGGGTCGCCCAGTCAAGGTTTGCCCAGTCGGGTTCCGAAGGGGCATCCTTCGCGTCAGCCCAGTAGAAGCCCAGGTTGGTCATGATGTTGGTCCATTCCGCGGAGTGAGCCGCCACATATTCGGCATAGGTGCCGCCGGCGACCTTGCTCAGCGCGAAGTTGGGCAGGGTGTAGATCTCAGGAATGTTCGTGCCGTAGACCTTGGCAGCCGCATCGGTGTTGCAGGGGAAGGTATCGAATTCTTCGGACCAGGCAGCCTGCAGTTCGGCACCGCCGAACCATTCCGCGAAAGCCTTGACCTGAGCGGTCTGGGCTTCGGTACGGCCGGCCTTATCCAGAATGCCGATGTATTCGGCAATGTAGTAGGTGCCGTCCTCGATGTTCACGAGGTGCCAGTTATCCTTGGTCAGCGGGTGCTCGGAACCGGCAGCCGCATTGTCCAGCTGGCCGTACAGGGAGCTGGAATAATAGGTCGAAACAGCAACGTCGCCGCGGTTCAGGGCATCGAAGCCGTAGGAATCGCCGGTGTACTTGCCGTTCGCGCAGTAGTTCCACAGGGTCTTCCAGCCGTCAACGGAGATGCCGCCGGCAGGGGACGCGGGATCCACGAACGCGTACAGGATCGCGGAGTTGATGTTGGCGTTGGTGGTGCCGCCGACTTTGCCCTGACGATACCAGGTGTAGCCGCAGTTCACGATGTCAGCCCAGTGCTTCATGGAAACTTCCTTGCCGTTCGTGCCGAGTTCGTCGTCACGGTACAGCATCAGGACGTTCTGGATGACCAGGCCGTAGGCCTTGCCGTCATACCGGTAATCGCCGACCTTGTCAGCCCAGGTGGGGGTCCAGTCCATGATCTTCAGGTTGGCATAGGTGCCGCCGATCAGCTGGCCCCAGCGGGTCTCGTTCAGACCGAAGAGCAGGTC
>CADCPP010000117.1 GCA_902803355.1 uncultured Lachnospiraceae bacterium
AGCGGGGCAAGTTCCTTAATGAACGCCCGCGTTTCGGAAGGCGTTTTATTCATCTTCCAGTTTCCGGCTACCAGTCTTTTTCTCATGATATCTTCCTTCTTTCTTTTCTGTGTTTTATTCTTTGTCATCCGCTGCCGCAACGCCCGGCAGTTCCTTGCCTTCCAGGAACTCCAGCGAAGCGCCGCCGCCCGTGGAGATGTGGCTCATCTTGTCCGCAAAGCCCATCTGGTTCACGGCCGCCGCGGAATCCCCGCCGCCGATCACGGTCACGGCATCCGTATCCGCCATGGCCTGAGCGATGGCCTTGGTGCCTTCCGCCAGGACCGGGTTCTCGAACACGCCCATGGGGCCGTTCCAGACCACGGTCTTCGCGTTCGCGATCTCCTTCGCAAACAGCTTCACGGTCTTCGGACCGATGTCCAGGCCGATCTTGGTCTTCGGCATGCGCTTCGTCGAAACGACGTTCACCTCGATCGGTCCGTCGATGGGATCGGGGAAGGCCTTTGCCACCTTCGCGTCAACCGGAAGCAGGAGCTTCTTGCCCAGTGCCTCTGCCTTTTTCAGCATCTGGCCGCAGTATTCGATCTTCTCGTTGTCGACCAGGGAGGTCCCCACTTCATAGCCCTGCGCCTTCAGGAAGGTGTAAGCCATGCCGCCGCCGATGATCAGCGTGTCGCATTTTTCCAGCAGGTTGTTGATGACGTTCAGCTTGTCCGCGACCTTCGCGCCGCCCAGGATCGCCACGAAGGGGCGAGTGGGATTCTCCACGGCATTCCCAAGGAAATTGATCTCCTTTTCCATCAGATAACCGACCGCGCACTCGCCGCCCTTAGCGCGGATGAACTGCGTCACGCCGGCCACGGAAGCGTGGGCGCGGTGCGCGGAGCCGAAAGCGTCGCAGACGTAGTTGTCCGCAAGATCCGCCAGCTCCTTGCTGAAGGCCTCACCGTTCTTGGTCTCTTCGGCGCCGCGGAAGCGGGTATTCTGAAGGAGCACGATGTCTCCGTTTTTCATGGCCTTCACGGCCTTCGTTGCCGCTGCACCGGTCACGTTGTTATCATCCACAAAGACGACCGCTTTGCCGAGCAGTTCTTCCAGGCGCTTTGCCACGGGGCGAAGGGACTCTCCCTCGTTCGGGCCGTTTTTCACCTTGCCGAGGTGCGAGCACAGGATCACCTTGCCGCCGTCGCCCGAGAGCTTTTTGATGGTCGGCAGCGCCGCGCGGATGCGGGTATCGTCAGTGATCTCACCGTTTTTCAGCGGCACGTTGAAGTCGCAGCGCACCAGGATGCGTTTGCCCTTTACCTGAATATCGTCTTCCGTCTTTTTGTTCAGCATTTCTATCCTCCCGTAAGTTCAGATTTTTTGCGTTTTCAGAGTATTTTTGCCTTATTTTCGGCCGAAACAGCCATTTTTCGCCTCGTTCCGGTTAATTTTTATGATACTCCTTTCCCAGGGATTTCGCAAGATAAATTGCGCAAAATTTTGTTAAAAATTTATCAGACAGAGGCGTGAGAGCATCTCCTTCCCGCTCTTCCTTCCGTCAGGGGCCTGTTTCCGTGCTTGACACTGCGCTTTGCACATGAGAAAATAGAGCCGCCTGCTTCGCTGAAGCAGACAGGAAAACGCTTTAGGGGAAATAAGCCGATGGATCAGGTCTTACGTGCACATGCAGACAGCATCGTCAAGGAAGCCATCGCCGCCGTCCTGCCGGACGAAGCGGTACGGCGCGCCCTGGAAGGGATGGAGCTTCCCGGAAAGGTCTTTCTTGTCGCCGCAGGAAAAGCTGCCTGGCAGATGGCGAGGGCTGCGTCCGATCATCTGGGCCGCCGGATCGAAAAGGGCATCGTCGTGACCAAATACGGGCACGTCATGGGGCCCATCGCAAACGTTCTCTGCTATGAAGCCGGGCATCCCGTGCCGGATGAAAATTCATTTAAAGCGACGCAGGCCGCGCTGGACCTGGTGAGCGGCCTTTCCGCGGAGGATACCGTCTTATTTCTGCTTTCCGGCGGCGGCAGCGCCCTGTTTGAACAGCCGCTTCTCCCTGCGGAAGAGCTGCAGGATATTACCAATCAGCTGCTCTCCTGCGGAGCGGATATCGTGGAGATGAATACCATCCGCAAACGGCTCTCCGCAGTCAAAGGCGGGCGCTTTGCCCTTCGCTGCGCGCCGGCCCGCATCGAAGCGGTGGTCCTCTCCGACATTCTGGGCGACCCGCTGGATATGATCGCATCCGGCCCTGCCTGTCCGGATTCCTCCACCTGTGCGGATGCCCTGCGTGTTGCGGAAAAATACCGGCTGAGCCTGTCCGGGACCGCCCTGCGCCTGTTGCATGAGGAGACGCCGAAGGAACTTGACAACGTTCATACACAGATCACCGGAAGCGTGCGCGAGCTCTGCGCGGCCGCTTCCCGCTCCTGCGAAAAGCTGGGCTATACCCCTATCCTCCTGACCGATCAGCTCTGCTGCGAGGCCAAGGAAGCCGGCAGCGTTCTCGCTTCCGTGCTGAAGACGCATGCTTCGGAAAAGAAGCCTCTTGCCTTCATCGCCGGAGGAGAAACCGTCGTGAAACTCACCGGTCACGGCAAAGGCGGGCGGAATCAGGAGCTGGCCCTTTCTGCCGCAAAAGGGATCAGCGGGCTTGAAAGTGCCGCCGTCTTTTCCGTGGGAAGCGACGGAACGGACGGTCCCACCGATGCCGCCGGCGGCTATGTGGACGGGGACAGCTGCGCGGCGCTTGCCGCCCTCGGCCTCTCTGTCGATGCCGTTTTGCAGGACAACGACGCTTATCACGCCCTGGAAAAGATCGGCGGCCTGATCATCACCGGTCCCACCGGGACCAATGTGAACGATGTGGCCGTAGCCCTTCTGCGCTGACCGCCGAGCCTTGCCTGCTGACCTGAAAAAACCCTAAAGACTATTAGAAAGCTGAGTCTATGATGAAAAAACAAGTCCTTGCCGCCCTCTTGATCCTGAGCCTGCTGCTTTGCGCCTGCGGAAGCGGGCAGAACGAGAACAGTTCTCCTGCCGCCGCATCCTCCGAAACGGCAGCTGCCGTCCCCTCCTCTTCCCCGGAGGATGCCTCCGTGCCCGGAACCACCGCATTTGCCGGTGAAAACGTACAGACCGGAGGGCGCGATGCCATCGGTGAAAACGGCGTGGTCGCCACCGGGCGGGAAGATGCCACGCAGATCGGGATCGATATCCTGAAAGCCGGCGGCAACGCGGTGGATGCAGCCGTGGCCATCGGTTTTGCCCTCGGCGTTTCCGAGCAGCAGTCTTCCGGCATCGGAGGCGGCGGCTTTATGACCGTGCGCTTTGCCCAGACCGGTGAGGTGGTGTTCATCGACTTCCGCGATGTTTCCGGCGCGGGAGCCAGCCTGGACCATTATGAAGTGCTGGAAAACGGGCTGGTGAAGGATCAGGCCAACAAGATCGGCGCCCTGTCCATCGCGGTTCCCGGGGAAGTGAAGGGCATGCTGTACGCCCTGAATACCTACGGCACCATGGACCGGCAGACGGTCATGCAGCCGGCCATCGATCTGGCCGAAAACGGCTTTACCGTCTCCCATATCACCAGCCGGGATATCAAGGATGCCTACCCGCAGATCTCCCTCTTTGACGCCACTGCCGCCATCTATTTTGATGAAGACTGGATGCCCTGGGAAGCCGGCGCGGTCATCACGAATCCCGACCTTGCCGCTACCCTCCGCCTGATTGCGGAGCAGGGCGAGGAAGTCTTTTACAAGGGCGAGATCGCGGAAAAGATCGTGGCTGCCGTGCAGGCAGAAGGCGGTTATCTGACCCTCGAGGACTTCGCAAACTACGAGATCAACGTCACGGAGCCGGTGCACGGGACCTACCGGGGCTGCGACATTTATTCCTCCAATCTGCCGTCTTCGGGCGGGACCATCATCATTGAGATGCTGAACATTCTGGAAAACTTCGACGTGGGCACCATGGATCCGGAGAGCGCGGAATACTTCCACCTGCTGTCCGAGGTGATGAAGCTTGGCTTTGCGGACCGCAGCGCGTATATGGGCGATCCCCGATATGTGGACGTTCCCCTGAGCGGTCTCATCAGTAAAGAATACGCAGCCATGCAGGCTGCGCGGATCGACAGCACGAAGGCCGGTGACTATACGGAGGGCGACCCCTGGGGCTTCGAATCCGAATCCACGACCTCCTATTCTATTCTGGATAAGGCCGGCAACATGGTCACCGTGACCAAAACCGTGGATGCGACCTTCGCTTCCGCCCTGGTCGCGGAGGGCACCGGGATCCTGCTGAACGACACACTGGTGGATTTCTCTCTGGATCCCGAAAGCCCGAACGTGCTCGCGGCAAACAAAAGGCCCTTAAGCTCCATGAGTCCGACCCTGGTCCTGAAGGACGGACAGCCCCTGCTCGCCCTCGGCGCGCCGGGAACCACCCGCATCATCACCGGTGTCATGCAGGTCATCTCCAAGGTGATCGATCACGGCATGGACATTCAGGACGCCATTGACGCGGTGCGCATGCACGATGATTTCGGCACACTGATCCTGGAAAGAAGGGTCCCGGACAGCGTGATCGCGCAGCTGGAAGCGATGGGACACAAGATGAATACCGGCGAGGAATGGTTCACTTTCCCCTGTGTCCAGGCCTGCGAGCGCAAGGCGGACGGCACGCTCAAGGGCGCTGCGGATCCCCGCCGCGACGGCAAGGCTCTCGGATATTGAACGCAGTCAGCAGGATCCGATCTTCGGATATTTTCCGATAAAAGAAAAAGGCAGGTATCGCAGGGATACCCGCCTTTTCTTCTTTTGTCCTGCTTATTTCAGCTCGGCGAAGTACTTGATGGTACGGACCATCTGGCTGGTGTAGGAATATTCGTTGTCATACCAGGAGATGATCTGGACCTCGGTCAGCTCGTCGTCGATGGGCAGCACCATGGTCTGGGTGGCATCGAAGAGGGCGCCGGCGGTCATGCCGATAACGTCGGAGGAGACGATCTCATCCTCGGTGTAGCCGAAGGATTCGTTGGTGTTGGCCTTCATGGCGGCGTTGATCTCATCCACGGTGACCTTGCCCTTCACGACCGCGAACAGCTGGGTCAGGGAACCGTCGGTCACGGGCACGCGCTGGGCAGCGCCGATCAGCTTGCCGGAAAGTTCCGGAATGACCAGGCCGATCGCCTTGGCGGCGCCGGTGGAGTTCGGGACGATGTTCACGGCAGCGCTGCGGGCACGGCGAAGGTCGCCTTTTCTGTGCGGGCCGTCAAGCAGCATCTGATCGCCGGTGTAGGCGTGGACCGTGCACATGATACCGCTCTGGATGGGAGCGAGATCGTTCAGGACCTTGGTCATGGGAGCCAGGCAG
>CADCPP010000118.1 GCA_902803355.1 uncultured Lachnospiraceae bacterium
TCCACAAGCGTATTGAACACGTCGATCATCGGAATACCGGTGCGGATCATCTTGTTCGGCAGGATACGCTTGGACGGATTGAAGGAAGGTCCGCCGATGGGGATCATGTTCTCCTTCAAAGCGGGACCGTGATCGCGCGGCACGCCGGTGCCGTCGAAGATGCGTCCCAGAAGGTTTTCGGAGAAGGACACCATCATGGGCCTGCCCAGAAAACGCACAGGGTCTGTCGTGCTGACGCCCTGAGCGCCGGCAAAGACCTGAAGGGATACGATATCCTTATCCAGCTTGATCACGCTGGCATAGCTGTCGCCCACAAGAGCCAGGTCGCCGTTGCGCACGCCTTCGGCCCTGACGGTGACCACATTGCCGATGATCGATCTGATTTCTGTATATACTTTCTGCATACGGTCCTCCTATTTCACGGCCTTAGCCTGGTAAAAGTCCGCGATCTTCTTTTCCTGCGCCTCAAACTCCGGCGTCTCGAAGTAGGTGCCGTGCCAGTCCAGAAATTCCTGACGGAGCTGGTTGAAGAATGCACGGATCTCTTTTTTATCGGTCAGATCGTATTCGGTCATCAGTACGTCATACAGTCTGTCGAATTCGGTCCTCTGCCGTTCCGGCGGGCAGACCGCGTCGATCGGATCGAAGGAGTTCTGCTGCAGGTAGACCGCATCCAGAAGCTCACCCTTCTGATAAAGGATATAGTCTTCCGACGAGGTGCCTTCCTCGCCCACCACCTTCATCATCTGGTTCACTTCGATGCTGCGGTGCAGGATCGAACGGGCCTGCTCTACGCGTGCCTTGTCGACCACGCCCTCGTATTTCGACCAGGAATCGATAGGATGGATGGCCGGATATTTGCGGGCGTCGGAGCGCTCGCGGGAAAGCCCGTGGAAGGCGCCCACCACCTTCAGGGTGGCCTGCGTCACCGGCTCCTCGAAGTTGCCGCCTGCCGGCGATACGGTCCCGCCGATGGTGATGGAGGCCTTGCGGCCGTCCTTCAGGCGGACCTTTCCGGCGCGTTCATAGAAGGCTGCGATGGTCGATTCAAGGTATGCCGGGAACGCTTCTTCGCCGGGGATCTCTTCCAGTCTGCCGCTCATCTCACGCATGGCCTGCGCCCAGCGGCTGGTGGAGTCCGCAAGAAGCAGGACGTCCAGACCCATCTGACGGTAATATTCCGCCAGCGTGACCGCCGTGTAGCAGGAAGCTTCACGGGCCGCTACAGGCATGGATGAGGTATTGCAGATGATGATCGTGCGTTCCATGAGGGAGCGGCCCGTCTTCGGGTCCTCAAGCTCCGGGAACTCGGTCAGCACTTCCACGACCTCGCCGGCGCGCTCGCCGCAGGCCGCCACGATCACGACGTCCGCTTCCGAGTTTTTCGCCTCCAGATGCTGCAGCACCGTTTTGCCGGCGCCGAAGGGCCCGGGCACACAGAAAGTGCCGCCCTTGGCCACCGGAAGGAAGGCGTCGATGCAGCGGATCTTGGTGACCAGCGTCTCATCCGGGCGCAGCCGTTCCTCATAGCATTTCACCGCCTGTTTGATCGGGTGGGAAAAGACCATGGATAATTCCTTTTCCTCTCCCTTGTCGTTTTCGATCACGCAGACGGTATCTCTGACATTATATGTGCCTTTTTCTTTGATCGATTTTACGGTCCATTCCCCTTTGGTAATGAAGGGGACCATGATCTGGTGCGTAAAGATCCCTTCCGGAACCGTCCCGATCGTATCTCCCGCCACGACGGTTGCCCCGGCCGCGACCTTCGGGGTGAATTCCCAGTCTTTATCCGGGATCGGGTTTAAATAGACGCCTCTTTCCAGAAAGAAACCGCATTGTTTGGCCAGATCGGGCAAGGGGTTCTGAAGCCCGTCGTAGACCTGCGTCAGCAGACCGGGGCCGAGCTCAACGCTCATCAGTTCACCGGTGAATTCCACCGGATCGCCGACCTTGATGCCCTGCGACATTTCGTAGATCTGCATACTGGCTTCGCCGTTCGCGATGCGGATGACCTCACCTTTTAAGCGCTTGTCATCCACGATGACGTAACCCACTTCATTTTTGCGAACGGAGCCCTGAAAGCTGACCTTGATCAGGTTTCCGTTCACTCCGGTTACTCGTCCTGTTATCATACTGCTCATTGAAACTCTCCCATCATAAGCTGTAAACGCGCTGCTGAATGTCATCGAACAGATGCCTGAATTCGGCCTGTCCCTTTTCCTTTTCAAAGCAGCTCTTTCGTTCCAGCAATTTCAGTTTTACCGCATAGCCGAATATGACCTCATCGTCAAACATGTGAAGTCCCTCCAGCGTGTCCAGAAGCTCAAATTCATAATTCAGAAGGATCTGCTCCGCTTCCAGCGGATTCTTCGCGTTCAGGACCGCGGAGACTACCTGCGCGTTCATCCCGTCCTTATCGAAATCCGAGGGATACGGTTTGCCAAGCGCAAGGCTCCGCTGCTGGTTCAGTTCCTTCATCAGCGAGCCGTAGGATGCTGCCCATTCCTTAAGCAGCGGCCCTTCCGAAGAAGACAGGCTGAGGGATTCCAGCAGCTTGTACTTTTCCTCGCTCACATTGCCCTCACAGCAGCGCAGAAACTCCGCGTAGCTCATGGGCATGTCGCCGTCGGAGGTCAGCATCGGCAGGCTGGATGCCAGATAATAGTAGGATGCCATAGGGACCTCCTTCAGATCTCAAGCTTTCTGAAATACGGCATCAACATCTCCATGATCTCTTTGTCCGAGCAGTCAAAATAGCCGGAACCGTCGTTGGCGGCCAGCCGGAACCCCGCCTGGATGCCCTTCGTCGGCCTGATGGTCAGGCCGGCCCTGATCTCTTCTGCCAGTTCACCGGTGAGTGATTCGCTGACCTCGGCTACTTCAGCCGTATAGGCGGAAAGATCTTCTCCCTCCGCGGCAGCGCGGATCAGCTTGCCGAGAGATTCTCCCGTGAAGGAATCGCGTATCTTGGCCGCCAGTATTCTTTCATACGCTGCCTGCACTTCCGCCTTGAACGCCAGCAGGGCATCTCGTTTTGCCTGCTCCGCGCTCACGATGGCGCTCTCCCGCAGCGTGGTGATCTCTTTTTCCGAAGCTTCCTTGGTGCGCGCCGCTTCCGCTTTGGCGTCTGCGATGATCGCTTCCGCTTTCTTCTTCGCTTCGGCTATGATCGCATCTGCCTGCAAATTGGCCTGATCGATCCCTTCCTTGCGGATCGATGATACCAGGTCCTGGATCTGTAATTCCATAGATATACTGCATCCTCCTTATGAAATATCATCTGATCGTTCTTTCTTCGCGTCTTTCACAGCTGTTCCGGGCACGAAGAGCAGAGCAAATAATTAATCAAAGCTATCATAGCATGTTTCCGAATAATTAGCAAGATTTTGAGCGGTCGCACTTAATATATCTAAGCACTGTTCTGTTTACTCTCTTGCGCTTTTCCGCGGAAAATGATACAGTTTTCTTATCTTTCCGGATATGGTGAGGTACCTTATGGACGAAACAAAGCGAATGAAACGAAACCTTCTCTTTTTCCCGCTCGGGACCATCGGACGGGATATGGTCTATGCGCTGGTCACCAACTTTCTGATGACCTTCGTGCTCTTTACCCGTGAGCTGACGGACGCCCAGTTTTCGGCGATCGCGGCCATTATGGTAGCCGCCCGCATCTTTGACGCGCTGAACGACCCCATCATGGGGAATATCATCGAGCGTACACGCACAAAGATCGGCAAGTTCAAGCCCTGGATCATCGCCGGCATGCTCTCCACCTCGCTCGTGATCTACGCGACCTTCAATGTCAGACTGCAGGGCTGGAGCTTCGTCTGGTTCTTCGGTGCCATGTATTTCCTCTACAGCATCACCTACACCATGGGAGACATTTCCTACTGGGGCATGATCCCATCGCTAAGCTCTGACGGAGATACGCGCAACACCTTCACGGCGCGCACCACGCTCTTTGCCGGCATCGGCGGCACAGGGGCAGGCATCCTGATCCCCATGCTGACCACCGGGGCAGGCGCCATCGGGGGCAGCACCACCATCGCCTACGGGCGGATCGCGCTGATCATCGCCCTGCTCTGCCCGGCCTTCCTGCTGTTTGTGATCTTCGGTGTCAAAGAGGACCGCTCTTACGAGGCCGAGCCTGTCCCGCCCGTAAGCTTTAAAAAGATCTGGAGCACCATTTCCGGCAACAGCCAGCTGATCTGGATCTCTGTCATTTTCCTGATCCACGAGGTCGGCAACACGATCGTGGTCTCCGGCGTAGGCTCTACCTATATCTACGTTGAGTTCGGCTACCGCGGCGGACTGTACTCGCTGTTTACGACCATCGGCATGTCCGTTACCGCCCTGCTGATGATCTTCTATCCTGCCATTTCCCGCAAGGTGCCGCGCAAGCGCTTCATGCGGACGCTTCTGATCACATCCGTTGCCGGCTACGCGCTCATGCTGGTCCCCGGCGTGCTGATGAGATCCGGCGCCGTTATGCTGGGTACCATGGACCTGAAATTCCTGCTCATCACCCTCGGCTACATGCTCGCGAATTTCGGCCAGTACGGCTTCTATCTGATTCTCATGATCTCCGTGATCAATACGGTCGAGTACAACGAGTATATCCACGGCACGCGCGATGAGGGCATCATCACTTCCATGCGGCCCTTCCTTACCAAGCTCGCGTCCGCGCTGACCGTGGTGATCGCCTCCGCCACCTTCCTGCTGACAGGCGTGCGCGAATACACCAATCAGATCACCTCGCTTGAAAACGCTGCCGCGGCCGGCCGCATCAGCGAAGCGGAAAAGCTGGCGCAGATCGATGAAGTGCTGCTCAATGTGACGCATGGTCAGTCTTCCGGCATCCTTCTGGTCATGGTCATTGCTCCGCTTGTTCTGATGGTCATCAGCTATCTGCTCTACCTTAGGCATTACAAGCTGGATGAGCCGGAATATGACCGCATCTGCGCGGAGCTCAAGGAAAGAAGGGCTGCCGCATCGAAGGAGAACCAATGAGTCTGACAAAAACCGCGCTTCGCTTTGCGGCGCCCGTGCCGCAGGCCGAAGCCTTTGAGCGTTATCTGTTTATCGGGCCGCATCCGGATGATATCGAGATCGGGGCCGGAGCAACGGCGGCAAAGCTCGCCGCAGCAGGCAAGCAGGTCAGTTTTCTCGTCTGTATGGACGGCCGCTACGGGCTGGAGAACGCCCCTGCCAGCACCACACCGGAAGAGCTGGCCGTCTTAAGAAAAGAAGAAGCCATTGCTTCCGCACGGCTTCTTGGCGTAAGCGATATTCATTTTCTGGAGCTGTGCGACGGCGGCGCGTACGATACGGACGCTTTGCTTAGCGGCATGGCCCGGGTGATCGGAAAAGTGCAGCCGCAGATTCTCTTCGCGCCCGATCCGGATGCCACATCCGAATGCCACGCAGATCACATAAACACCGGAGAAACCGCAAAAAAGCTGGCCTTTTTCGCGCCGTTTGAGGAGATCATGGCGGGGTACGGGGCCTCTTCTGCCAAGGTTCAGGCCATCGCCTTTTATATGACGGCAAGACCGAACCGCTTTGTGAAGACCCTCGGACTGATGGGACGGCAGCGCGCCGCCATTCTTTGTCATAAAACGCAGTTTACGGCGGAGCTTCCTGCCTATAAGGATATCGCGCTGTATCTAAGGCTCCGTGCCGTGGATTTTGGTCTCCGGAGCTTATACGGTCATGCCGAAGGCTTCCGCGTGCTTGGGCGGACGCAGATGCACTGTCTGCCGGAAGCCGGAGAATGAAGGTCCGAGATCCCTGAGAATGCCAAAAGAGACAGCCGCCTTGTCTTTCTGGCTGAAGATGAGAAAGAAGCGCCGGCAGGCCCTGAAAAGCCTGCCGGCGCTTCTTCTATCCATTAGCAAATGGTTTACTGCGCAAGGAACTTGAGCGCGGACTTTACCATCACTTCCATGCCGTAAGGCAGGGCCTTTTCATCGGCATAGAAGCCGCCGCTGTGGATCGGGTAGTACGGCTTTCCTGCTTCATGGCAGCCCAGCCACCAGAAGGCGCAGGGGACTTTTTCGGTGTAGAAGGAGAAATCCTCGCCGCCCAGCGCGGAATTCTCGGGGATCACCAGCATCTCATCACCGCCCACTTCCCTGATCACGTCGCGGACCAGTTCAAACTGATTCGGATCGTTCACGGTGGGGCTGTAGCAGCGCAGATATTTGAAATCATAGCTGCCGCCCATGCCTTCGCTCACGCCCTTGATGATGTTTTCCATGCGCTCAGGCATCTTGTTGCGGATCTCCGGATTCAGGTTCCGGCAGGTGCCTTCCATTTCCACGGTATCGGCAATGATGTTGTAGCGCGTGCCGCCCTTCATCAGACCGATGGTCACGACCGCGCTGTCCAGCGGGCCTACATTGCGGGAGACGATGCTCTGCAGCGCACTGATGACCTGCGCCGCGATCACGATCGCGTCAATGCCGGCTTCCGGCGCAGAGCCGTGGCTGTTCTTCCCGTGGATGGTGATAAAAAAGCGGTCGGAGGAAGCCATCATGGCCCCGTTGCGGATCCCGATCTTCCCGGTGTCAAGCGGCGGCCAGACATGCTGGCCGAACATCACGTCCACGTGGGGATTTTCCAGCACGCCGTCCTCGATCATCGCCTTGGAGCCGCAGGCTGCCGCGTCTTCTTCCGCCGGCTGGAAGACCAGCTTCACGCAGCCGTCGAATTCATTCTTCAGTTCATTCAGCACATAGGCTGCGCCAAGCAGCATGGCCGCGTGGGTATCGTGGCCGCAGCCGTGCATCACTCCGGGGTTCTCCGAGGTATACGGAAGCCCGGTGCATTCGGTAATGGGCAGAGCATCAAAGTCCGCGCGCAGGCCCACGCATTTGCCGGGGCCGCGTCCCTGAATGACCGCCGACACGCCGTAGCCGCCGATGTTCTCCTTCGGTTCCAGGCCGATCTCGCGCAGCGTTTTGGCAATATACGCCGCCGTCTCTTTTTCCTCATGGCTCAGTTCGGGATGGCGGTGGAACCATTCACGGTGTTCCTTTACCTTATCCCAGTATTTATTGATGACCTCGCGAACATCACTCATGACATTCATCCTCCTTTATTGTTCTGAAAAGCCGGCCCTGAGCGTACGGGATCCGGCAAGATCTACATGCGGGAAACTTCCAGGGCGAGCGAGGCAAAGACCCGCGCCCCGATCCCGATGACTCTCTCATCGACATCAAACAGCCTGTTGTGGTGCGGGGCAAGCAGCGGCATGCCGATGATCATCTCGGTCACCTGTCCGCCGTGTTCCTGCACGTCGCGCATCATGGTGGTCACATCCTCGCCGCCGCCGAAGTCGGCGCTGCGGATGATCTCGTCCACACCGTCCACCTCGCTCAGGATCTTCACGGTCTTATCGACCAGATCTTCATCGCAGGTCACGCTTCCGGCAGAGCCCATGAATCTTGTCTCGACCGTGCAGCCATACATGGCCGCCGCGCCTTCCAGCACCCTGATCGCCGACTTTTCCATATAGTCGTTGATCTCGCCAGTCACGCCGCGGGTCTCGATGGCCAGCTCCGCCCTGTCCGGAATGACGTTCCGGCCGGTGCCGCCGTGGAAGGTGCCGATGTTGATGCGGCTTGAGCCGCCGTGATGACGGGAGATCGCCAGCATGTTGACGACGGCTGCCGAGGCCGCCGCGATCGCGTTGCAGCCCATATCCGGCGCCGCGCCCGCATGCGCGGCAAGGCCGTGGAAGATCGCATCAAATTTCGTGCTGCACAAAAAGCCGTAGCTTGAGGCAACGACTGTGCCCACGCGAAGGTTCTTCAGTCCCACGTGCGCCCCGAAGAAATAATCGCACTCCGCAAAGCGTCCGGTCGCCGTAAGGGACGCCGCTCCCCGGAGCCCCTCTTCTCCCGGCTGGAACACCAGAATGACTTTCCCGGGCAGCTTGTCGCGGTACGCGCACAGAATACGCGCCGTGCCGATGCCGATCGCCGTATGCGCGTCGTGCCCGCAGGCGTGCATGCAGTGCTCATGCAGGGAGGCAAAACCCTCGTCATACGGCTTGTGTCCCGCTTCCATGGCTTCGTCGACATCGTTGCAGTCGATGTCGACGCGGATGCCTACGGTGGGACCTGGCAGTGCCCCCTGGATCTCCGTGATGCAGCCGGTAAAGCCGCCTTTCATTTTTTCGATCAGATCCGGCCGGTCGGATTCCGAAAGCGCCCGCTTGTAGCAGGCCTCCATCTGCGCTTCGCCGGGCATGCCGAACATCTTCTCCGGGACATGGATCTGGGGGCCGAATTCCACGGGAAGGCCCAGCTTTTCCAGTTCGCTGATGATCAGCGCCGTCGTACGGTACTCCGTCCAGGCCGTTTCCGGATGTTTATGCAGATCGCGGCGGATCCGGGTCAGATCCTTCTCCAGGGCAGCCATATCGATTCGTTCAAACGTCATAGTTCTTTCCTCTCATCTTCTCCCTGGCGCGGGAGAGGGATGTCGGCACAGCCTACAGGGTGAGGGCAGCCTGTGCCCTTTTACAGAAAAGCCTGCGCTTGGCGCAGGCATAGTGATCTCTCTTACGGTTCTTTCTTCTCTTCTTCCGGCGACGCTTCCGCTTCCACAAAGGAATTCTCCAGCGCTGTTTTTACCGCCTCGATATCCAGCGGGACCTTGTCCAGCTTATACGTGCGGCGCCAGGCTCCCATCTGCTGGATGGGAACAACGTTTGCGCCTTTCAGTCCGTGGATCGAGAAATCCGCGCGGCCGTAGTTGTCGGCAAAGACCACGAGCGGGATGACCGGCACGCTGCGCTGGTTGGCACGCAGCAGTACGCGGGTCACAACGCCCCTCTGCTGGTCCAGATCGCTCAGCGGATTCGCCTCATAACGCACTTCCTTGCCATACATGAAGGCCCATTCCTTTTCAGCCTTGCTTCCCGTGATCTTTGTGCCCCAGGGAAAGACCTTGACGACATAAACACGGTCCTTGGCCACGTTGATGAGCTCACAGAAATGCTCCATATCCGTTGTTTTGACCATTCTGTCCAGATAACAGACCGAGCCTTTGCCGCCAAGCCGTTTCAGCTTCCTGGCCACACGCTTTTTGGCATCCGCGAGGTTGCGGTGCTTCTTTAAGCTGCGGGTGATCAGGAAAAAAACCAGAAAACCGATCAGCAGAAGGATGCCGAAAAAGATATAATCCCAGGTCGTCTGCAGCTTCCAGGGCTGGAAGTTGTCGGTGGAAAACCAGTTGCTGAACAGATGCTTGATACTTTCGCCCATGAACGGACCTCCAAAGAGAGCAAACTTGCCGCATCGGCGCGAAGAGCGCCTGCCTGCAGCAGTTTATTATATCACGTTTCTCTTCTAAGAGAAAGGGCCCTGAGGGGGACTCAGGGCCCTGTAGCTTTGCTTATCCCTTAACAGAAAGAGGGAATCAGCCGACGCCCAGAACAGCAGCCAGTTCGGCCGGCAGAGCCGTGGTGACGCCGGGGCCGATCTTGAAGCCGAGCAGCATCCACAGGCCCAGGAAGATGATCCAGGCGACCTGCAGAACGATACCGATCGGGAACAGGCCGGATGCCAGAGTACCGATACCGCAGTTCTTGTCGTACTTTCTCTGGATCAGGGAAAGCTGGACCCA
>CADCPP010000119.1 GCA_902803355.1 uncultured Lachnospiraceae bacterium
CTTGGCGGCATTTTTCTGGCGGCGGCCATGTTTACGATCCTGACAACAACGGTTTACAGCCTTTGGGACTACGTGCGGCGGGGAACGGAATACGAGACCGGCGACTACTTCGTGAGCGCTGATTATGTGGATGAAGCCGGGGTGGAAGCAGCAAAAAGCGATCCGCTGATCCAGAGGACAACTGACCTGCGGGTGACGGGCTGGTTCAGCCAGTTTGACCTGCTGGGACCGGGCGGCGCCTATCCAGTGGCGGCAGCAGACAGGGACTTTTTCAAGACAATGGCTGTGCCGCTTCTGGAGGGGAGGCTTCCGGAAAACAGCACAGAGATCATTATTCCCGAACAGATCAACCTTGTTAATCTGCAGAAAGGATGGAAGACCTGGGAGATCGGAGAGAACATCAGCCTGGAGCTTTTTGATCTGCGGGAAGCTGAGACAGTCGAAGAAAACGGCTGGAACAAACAGTATAAGCCGGAACGGACCTGGAACAGGGAATACCGCATCGTCGGGATCAGCGGAAATAAAAGCTACAGCGACGATGAAAATGACTGGGCTTATTACTGCCTGCTGACGCTGACGGACGGCGCGGAAGGCGATGCGCTCTGGCACAGGCTGTTCCTGCGCACGGCGCCGAAGGACGCGGCTGCCGTTCTGGCCAGACATTACGGTCAGAAATCGTTCCTGAATGACGATCTTCTCCGGGTCTACGGTGCGGGCGGAACCGGTCGGAATACGGTGATCATTCTGGTCATTATTTTGGCGGCACTCCTGATCATCGCAGCGCTTTCCGTGGTCCTTATCCGCAGCATTTTCTCTGTGTCGGTGACGGAGCGGACGCGGGAATTCGGTCTGCTCGCCAGCATCGGGACCACGCCGAAGCAGATCCGCCTGCTCGTGCGCCGTGAAGCTTTCTTCTTCCTTGCTGCGGCGCTGTCGCCGGGCCTCGCAGCCGGCGTACTCGGCGCAGGGGGGCTGCTTACCCGGTACCGCGGGATCCTGGTCAACCAGTTTACCTTCGGTGAGAGCGTACCGATGTCTGTTCGCCTTTCACCGGCTGCCCTGATCGCTGCCGCATTGATCTGTACTTTGACGGTTTTCCTTTCCGTGAGCAGGCCGGCCCGGAGGGCATCCCGCATCAATCCGCTGGAAGCGATCCGCCAGAATCAGGATGTCCGGATCCGAACAAAAAAGCAGTATGGAAGCAAGCGGATCTCCCGCCTGCTGGGCGTTCCGGGCTGGGTCGGCACGCGTTATGAACGCGTTGCGGGAAAGAAATACCGCGCGGTCACGGCGGCGCTGGCTTTCAGTCTGATTTTGTTTCTGCCGGCCGTTTTCCTGGCGGGACTTGCGGAAAAGCAGGCAGATGCCTATGTGGAAGACTTTGATTTTTCGCTTTACTCGGCAGGCGGAAGCATTGATCCGGCGATCCTTGAAAAACTGCGTGCCGAGCCGGAGATCTCTTTTTCAGTCCTGCGCAGCGCGGAGCAGTACTGTTCATTATTCCTTACTTCCGATCTGCCGGAGGAATATAAGGCCGTGAAGACTGCATGGGGGAAGGACTATTCCGCCTCATACAGTTGTGAAGAACTGCATGTTATTTACCTTGAGGACAGCGTGTTTGAATTGGCGCTGAAGGCAGAAGGGATCGATCCGAAACCATATCTCACCGGGGACGCTTATTCAGCTGTAATCGTGCCGTTCTCCGCCGGAGGGTTTACGGTTCCAGACGGAACTGGCGGCTGGCATACGGTGGCCTATGAGGGCTATGGCCCTGAAACCTATCCAGAAGAGATGCTTTGCCTGACGATGGGTGTCCCTTCCGAACTAATCTCAGTGCCGGGCGAGGGCATGCCTATTGAAGCTTCGGAGTATCTTTCAACAGATGACGGAAAGCTCTTGCTGAAAAGAGGGAATAAGACTTATCTGCTGGAATGGAAAGCAGAAGGCGACCGAGGGACAGCCACCGTCGTTTACAGAAGCTATGATGCTTCCACGGGAGAGGCGGGAAACGCTGCTGCTGAAGCGGAACTGCCTTACCTGCTGGTCCATCCACTGCAATTCCTGAAGCAAGCGCCTGACGGCTGCGGCAATCTGCAGAGCATCTCCCTGCTTATGCCGCTCTCCAGACAGACGGATGAGCTGGCGCGGCCCTCTCTGGCGATCCGCGTCCGGACCCTTTCGGATTACTATTCACTGCTGGCGAAACTGAAAGCACTGGTTGAAAAGAATCCGCTATTGGTTTATAGCGATCACCGGGAAGATTCCGTGAATCAGTTAGGAATCGCAGCCATGATCCGCGGCATTGCAACGGGCTTCCTGATTTTGATCAGCCTGCTCTGCGGCATCAACGTATTCTATACGATGTCCACGAATATCGTTTTGCGCCGCCGGGATTTTGGGATCCTGCAAAGCCTTGGTTTTACCCGGAAGGACCTGCTGCGCATGGTAACCGCGGAAAACGTCATGAGCGGAGCAAGAGCCTTACTTTTCGGAATACCGCTTGGGATCGGACTATGCTTTGTCCTTAACGAACTGGCCGGCGGGAACAGTTCCTCCGGGTTTCAGCCGCCCTGGAACGCCCTTCTGCTCGGGACAGGCGTGATCCTTCTCCTGATGGTCCTCGGCACCTTATACGGGCTGCGGCTTCTGAAGCATACGACACCCATCGAGGCGATCCGGGAAGAAAACATATAAGCAAACAAATAATCGCAGCCATACCAAAGCTTAAAGCTGTAAAAAAACGCTTTCTCACTTTGCAGATCCGAAAGTGTCATACTTCCATGATTGCCTCTTCCTTCTCCTTCGGTGTCTTCGGCGACCGACTCTATCGATTGCAGAATTCAAAAACCCTGTCATAAAAATCCTTCGCCTCTTCAAAGGCACCGTGTCCAAGACCATCGTATATATACA
>CADCPP010000120.1 GCA_902803355.1 uncultured Lachnospiraceae bacterium
CCTGCTTTTCCTTCTCGTTGACGATGAAGTCGCCGGTCTCCTGTTCCTCTTCGTTCATGATCATGTCCATCTTGGACAGTTCCTTGGCCTCGCCCTTTTTGAGGCGGGTCGCCAGATAGTCGCAGGTCTCGTAGAGTTTCGTGGACTTGCCGCTCTGGCCGGAAATGATCAGAGGCGTTCTGGCCTCGTCGATGAGGACCGAGTCGACCTCGTCGATGATCGCGTAGTGCAGGTCGCGGAGGACCATTTCCTCCTTGTAGATGACCATGTTGTCACGCAGATAGTCGAAGCCGAGCTCATTGTTCGTGACGTAGGTGATGTCGCAGTTATAGGCGGCGCGGCGCTCTTCGGGCGTCATGCTGTTCAAGACCACGCCGACGGTCAGGCCCAGATATTCATGGACCTTGCCCATCCACTCCGCGTCACGCTTGGCCAGGTAGTCGTTGACCGTGACGATGTGCACGCCCTTTCCTTCCAGCGCGTTCAGATAAGCCGGCAGCGTGGAGACCAGGGTCTTGCCTTCACCGGTCTTCATCTCGGCGATGCGGCCCTGGTGAAGAATGATGCCGCCCATCAGCTGGACGCGGTAGTGTTCCAGACCGATGGCGCGCTTTGCGGCCTCGCGGACAAGGGCAAAGGCTTCGACCAGGATATCGTCCAGGGTCTCTCCGCCGGCAAGGCGCTCCTTGAACTCGCGGGTCTTTGCCTGCATCTCTTCCTGCGTCATAGCCTGTACCTTAGGCCGCAGGGCTTCGATCTTATCGACCAGCGGTTTGATGCGCTTCAGCTCGCGGTCGCTGTAGGATCCGAAAATCTTATCGATGATACTCATATCGATTCCTTCTTTTTAGCGTACTTCTGCGCCGCCGGCGACCTCGCGGTCGGTGGTCATCAGACTTAAATTTCCCTCTTCATCTTCCGCTGCAAGGATCATGCCTTCGCTCATCATGCCGGCAAGCTTTGCGGGCTTAAGGTTCACGATGGCCATGACCTTCTTGCCGACCATCTCCTCCGGCTTGTACCAGGCCTTGATCCCGGAGAGGATCTGACGGGTCTCGCTGCCGAAGCGGACGGTATTGCAGAGGAGCTTTCTGGACTTCGGCACTTCCTCGCAGGCGATGATCTCACCCACGCGGAATTCCAGCTTCGCGAAATCGTCATAGTCGACCTCGGGCTTGTGGACAAGAGGCTTTTCTTCCGCTGCGGCTTCCTCCTGCTTCTCAGGCTCGGCAGGCGTCTCCTCTGTCTTAGCCGGGAACAGTTCGTTCACCTTCGCCATCACGGCAGCCGGGTCAAGCCTTGCGAAAAGCTGCTCGGGCTTTTCCGTCACCTTCGTTTCGCCGTGCAGGCCGAATGAGCCAAGCTCCGCGAAATCATAGAATTCCGTGCCCAGCTGGCTCACGATCTTCTTTGCGGTATCCGGAAGGAAGGGGGCAAGCAGGCTCGCGCCGATGGTCAGACCTTCGCGCAGGTTGTAGAGCACCGTCGCCAGGCGTTCCTTCTTTTCGGGGTCCTTTGCAAGTGCCCAGGGCATGGTCTCGTCAATATATTTGTTGCAGCGCTTGAAGAGGTTCCAGATCTCCGTCAGGGCATCCGCCACATGCAGGGTCTCCATGGCCTTTTCGCAGCGTGCGGGCGTTTCCTTGGCAAGCGCGATCAGCTCGTCATCCACGGATTCGGAGACGCCGCCGTTTTTCACCGTCCCGCCGAAGTACTTGTTGCTCATGGCCACGGTGCGGTTTAAGAGGTTGCCGAGCACGTTCGCAAGGTCGGTATTGATGCGCTCGATCAGCAGGTCCCAGGTGATCACGCCGTCGTTTTCAAAAGGCATCTCATGCAGCACGAAATAACGTACCGCATCCAGGCCGAAGAAATCGATCAGCGTATCCGCGTAGAGGACGTTGCCCTTCGATTTGCTCATCTTGCCGTCGCCCTGCAGCAGCCAGGGATGGCCGAAGACCTGCTTCGGGAGCGGCTCGCCCAGCGCCATCAGAAAGATGGGCCAGTAGATGGTATGGAAACGGATGATGTCCTTGCCGATGATATGCACATCCGCCGGCCAGAATTTCTTATACTGCTCGCTGCTTTCGCCGCCACAGTGGTAGCCGATGCCGGTAATATAGTTGGTCAGGGCGTCCAGCCAGACATAGACCACATGCTTTTCATCAAAGCTCACCGGAATGCCCCACTTAAAGGAGGTGCGGGATACGCAGAGGTCCTGGAGTCCGGGCAGCAGGAAATTGTTCATCATCTCGTTTTTGCGGGAGACGGGCTGAATGAATTCGGGATGGGTGTTGATATGATCGATCAGCGCCGGCGCGTACTTGCTCATTTTGAAGAAGTAAGCTTCTTCCTTGGCCTTTTCCACCGGGCGGCCGCAGTCGGGGCAGACCTTCACGCCGTCCTTGTCAACGACCTGGCTTTCGGTAAAGAAGGACTCATCGGGCACGCAGTACCAGCCTTCATAAGCGCCCTTGTAGATATCGCCCTGGTCGTAGAGCTTTTTGAATATTTTCTGCACTTCCGCCTCATGATAATCATCGGTCGTACGGATAAATTTGTCGTAGGAAATGTTCAGGGAATCCCAGATGTTCCGGATCTGGCCGGCCACGCTGTCCACGAATTCCTTCGGGCTCTTTCCGGCATCCGTCGCCTTGTTCTCGATCTTCTGGCCGTGCTCGTCGGTGCCGGTCTGGAAGAAAACGTCATAGCCCTGGGCTCTGCGGAAGCGTGCGATCGCATCCGTCAGCACGATCTCGTAGCAGTTGCCGATGTGCGGCTTGCCCGAAGCATAGGCGATCGCCGTGGTGATGTAGTAGGGTTTGTTGTGATATGTGTTCATGAAAAGACTCCTTTTCCGTCGCGGCAGATGAGCCGCTTCGGCTTCTGGCTGATGACAGCCGAAAGCACCCAAAAGATTTGGGCATGCTTGGTGAGATTGTAGCACAGGAGAGGAGGATTGGCAAGGAATATCTTCCGTCTTCCCCTTGCTTTGCTGCGTCCTAACGTGGTATAGTGATGCCGTTGATCAGACACGCCTTTCAGGAGGTCCGCTATGCGTTTGAAACATATTCCCGGCTCGGAAGAAGCCGTTGCAGGAAGCCCTCAGGTCATTCATGAACCGGAGTCCCTGAAGGGCCGCTGGAGCGCGGAATTTGACGGCCGTCCCATCGCTCTTGAGATCGGCTGCGGCAAGGGGCAGTTCATTACGCAGCTCGCCGCGCGCGACCCGCAGACGGCTTATTTCGGCCTCGATTTTTATTCGAGCGTCCTTGTGAAAGCACTCAAAAAGGACAGCGAAGCGCTGCCCAATCTTCGCTTTTTATGGATGGACGCCTCCGGCCTTTCCGAGGTCTTTGCCCCGGGGGAGGTCAGCGTGATCTATCTCAACTTTTCCGACCCCTGGCCGAAGGACCGCCATGCCAAGCGCCGCCTCACAGCGCCCGGCTTCCTGAAGAAATGGCAGAGCCTGCTCGCTCCGGAAGGCCGTCTCGAATTCAAGACCGACAACATGCCGCTCTTTGACTGGTCTGCGGAAACGCTGAAGAACGAAGGCTGGACGATCACCGCGATCACCCACGACCTTCACCACGACCCGGTCCTTTCCGAAGGCAATATCATGACCGAGTACGAAGAAAAATTCTCCGCGCGGGGGAACGCGATCGGCAAGCTCATTGCCCTGCCGCCCAAGGCGTAAATGACGACGGCAGGCCGCAAGCACGGAGGATCCCTGATCTTCTTTCCGGAGCTCCCTGTTATTCTGCACAAACGATTACGGCAGCCGCAGGCTGCCGATATGGAGGATCATCATATGAAACTGGTAGAATGCATCCCGAACTACAGTGAGGGAAGAGATGAAGCAAAGATCGCCGCGATCGCGGCCTGTGTCAAGGAAACACCGGGCTGCGCGCTGCTGGACATTCAGAAAGATGCGACGCACAACCGCTGCGTGCTGACCTTTGTCGGCTCGCCGGAGGCGGTGGAGGAAGCCTGCGTCAAGACGGCCAAGAAAGCCGAAGAGCTGATCGACCTGCGCTTCCACAAGGGCGCGCACCCGCGCATGGGCGCGGTGGACGTGATCCCCTTCGTACCGGCTATGGATATGAGCCTGGAAGAGTGCGTGGCGCTGTCCAAAAAAGTCGCAGAGCGCATCTGGGAAGAGGCCGGCATCCCGAGCTTTCTCTATGAAGCATCCGCCACGCGGCCGGAGCGCAGAAACCTTGCCGACTGCCGCCGCGGTGAATTCGAAGGCATGCCCGAAAAGCTTCTCCAGGAAGACTGGGCGCCGGACTACGGCACGCGGGCCATCCACCCCACCGCCGGGATCACGGCCATCGGCGCACGGAACCCGCTCATTGCCTTCAACGTGAATCTGGACACGGACAATGTGGAGATCGCGAAATCTATTGCAAGAGCCATCCGCGCCTCAAACGGCGGCTTCCGCTCCTGCAAGGCGATCGGTCTGAAGCTGGAAGACCGTAATATCGCGCAGGTCTCCATGAATCTGGTCAATTACGAGGACACCTCCATCGTCATGGTCTTCGAAATGATCCGCGCGCTGGCGGACCGTTTCGGCGCTCGGATCATCGGCAGCGAGCTTGTGGGCCTTACCCCGGCCAAAGCGCTGCTCGACTGCGCGGAATACTACCTGAAGCTGGAGAATTTCAGCGCGAAGCAGCAGGTGATGGAATACCACCTGATCGATCTGGAAAGCGGGGATGCCGGCAATGAATGAAAACCTGATCCTGGCCGATCTCAGCGGCAGGGATTATCTGGACCTGCTCGGTTCTGCCGCTCCTGCCCCCGGAGGCGGCGCGGCATCCGCTCTTCTGGGCGCGCAGGGCTGCGCCCTCGGCCAGATGGTCTGCGAACTGACAAAGGGCCGGGCAAAATATGCGGACAGTCAAAAGCTCGTCACGGAAGCTGCCGAAACTCTTTCTTCCCTGCGCAGCGAGCTTCTTTCGCTGGCAGACGAAGACGCGCAGGGCTATCAGGGCGTCATGGATGTCTTTGCCCTGCCCAAAACGATCGAAGAGGAGATCCTCCGCCGGAAAACCGCTCTGGAAGCTGCCCTGCAGGCATGCACCAAAACACCCTTCCGCGTGATGCAGCGCTGTGAGGAAGGCCTGCAGGTCATTAGGACTCTCCTCGGCCGCACGAACCGCAACGCCTCCAGCGATCTTGCCGTCGGCGCGCTGGATCTGAAAGCCGCCCTCCTCGGCGCCTGGCTGAACGTGAAGACCAATACCGCCTCACTCAGCGACCGCGCTTTCGCGGCAAAGATCGAAGCAGACGGGCAGGCCATCATTAAGCAGGCCACGGCCCTGGCAGATCATCTCTATCTTACGATTCTGAACAGTTTTTCATAAGCAGGGAAGGAAGCCATGCCGATTATCGATTATGGCGATCCGGCTGCGGATACCGTCCTGATCCAGCCGGTCGATGCCCACGATCTTGCCTTTCCGGACCGGGAATTCGCAATGATCCGGGATGCCTTTCACAAGCCGCTTCGGCTTCTTGCCTTTCAGGTCGGTGACTGGAACCGCGCGCTTTCTCCCTGGGAAGCGCCTCCGGTCTTTGGAAAAGAGGGCTTCGGGGGCGATGCCGCAAAGACTCTTGCGGATATCCTCCCGTATTGCACAGATACATCCAAAACCTATTACCTCGGCGGGTATTCCCTCGCCGGCTTATTTGCGCTTTGGGCTGCCTCTCAGACAGAGGTCTTTTCCGGCATTGCCGCCGCATCCCCCTCTGTCTGGTTCCCCCGCTTCACCGATTATCTGCAGTCACATCCTCTCAAAGCCGGCAGCTTGTATTTAAGTCTGGGCGATAAAGAAGAAAAGACGCGGAACCCGCTCATGTCCACTGTGGGCAGCGGGATCCGCAGCGCTTTCGCGCTGATCAAAGCACAGGGCATCCCCTGCACACTCGAATGGAACCCCGGCAACCACTTTAAAGACGCGGAGCTAAGATGCGCAAAAGCATTCATCTGGGTGCTGGAGCAGAGGGGATCGAACTCAGAGATTTAAAAGGACCAGAGCACAAAGGATCAGGGCGAGCCCGGCATATTGCCGTCTGCCGAGCTTTTCACGGAAGAAGACAGCGCTGCCAAGCGTGACTAACAGGATGACGCCGACGCTGAAGACCGGATAGACCAGGGAAGCCGGAAGCTTAAGCAGAGCCTGCAGCAGGAAATAGGATGAAAAATAATTGGGGATGCCGGCAACGATCCCGGCCGCCAGTTCGGCGATCCGAATCTTCTTTCCCGTCCTGCGCTTCTCCGCGGCACTCAGGATCAGCGTCAGCAGAGCAGCCGTCAGAAAGAGGAAGAAAAAATAGCGTGTATCTTCCCGCTGGTCGCCGAAACGGGAGAAGATCTTGGCCATGCTTTCGCTGCAGCCGCACGCAAAAAGCGTGAGCAGCAGGATCGTCAGGTTCTTCTTTTCCCCGGCGGCGTGAGGCGCGGCGTTCCCGCCTGTTGAGGCGTTGATCAGAACGATCGCGCAGACGGCCAGCACCAGGCCGGCTATCTTGAGCGGAGAAGGGATCTCGTCAAAAAACAGAAAGCTGATGGTCAGAGGAACGACAAGGCTCAGCTTGGAAAAGGCGGAGGTCATGGTTGCGCCGTTGATCCGCACGCTGGTCTGGATCAGGACCAGGCCGGCCACGTAAAGAAATCCGGCTGCGGCACTCATGAGCAGCGTAGAAGAACTGACCGTGAAAAGCCTGTTTTTTTCCGGCATTTGCAGAAAAGCGATCAGCACGCAGGTCAGGTAATTGCCCAGAATGATTCCGAAACGGTTCCCTTTCGGTTCCTGAAAGAACTTGAGAACGAGCGTGAGGACAGCGCTGCAGAGCGCGGCAAGAAAAAGATAGATCATACAAAACTCCATTATCGAGGCAAAGATAAGCCTGCGCAGAAAATATAACAAAAA
>CADCPP010000121.1 GCA_902803355.1 uncultured Lachnospiraceae bacterium
GAGGCGGTTCAGTTTTTCATTGCCGCAGCTGAAATACCCCGTCCGCGCCATGTCGGAATACACGGCCACGGCGGTAAAGGAAAGCTTGTCCGGATCGATCTCCGTTTCCAGCTTCGCGTAGCGGAAACCGAAAATACAAAAGGACGGCTTCCACAGGTTCTCCCCGTCTTTGCAGATGTATTCCAGCCTCTGCGGGATGCCGCCGTTTTTGTTACGCTCGCCCGGGTCGAAATTCGACTGGGTGAAGTTGCCGTTTTCATCGAGCGTCTCGCCGTGCCGCAGCACGATCTTCTGCCCCGCGGCAGCTTCCTTCACGCGGATCTCGGTATAACCAGCAAGGTTCTGTCCGAAATCGATCACCGCCTCGCCGTTCGGCGTGCGGATGAGCTTCCCCGGGAAGCGTTCCTGCTCTTTCACCGCGACCGCCTGCGGCGCGGCAAGGTTTGCAAAGCCGAAGTTTCGTACGCTTACGCCGTGCCAGCTTTCTATCTCCTCCCTGCGCGCGTCATAGCGCTCGCCCTGCTGCAGGTCGTTTTCGCGCACCGGCCCTTCGGAGCTCGCCTCCCAGGAGGCGTCCGAGCAGAGCACAGGCTCGCCGCAGATCTCCAGCTGGCAGAGCAGCGCCAGATCTTCTCCGTAATAGTTCCACAGACCGTCGATGCCCACGCTCCCGCGCCACCAGCCATCGCCAAGCGTTACGGTAAGTTCGTTTTCGCCGGCCTTAAGAAGGGTGCTCACATCATAGGCCTGCACGGTGAGCTGCTTTATGTAGTCGCCGGTCCCCGGCGCAAGCACGAAATCACCAACCCGCCTGCCGTTCAGCCTTGCTTCATACAGGCCGTGGCAGGTGATATAGAGCTTTGCCTCTTCCGTTCTGTCCGCATGAAAGCGCTTTCTCAGCACAGCAGCCGGCTGCTTTTTCTCCGGATCGTGTTCCCCTTCGGGATCGATCCAGACCGCCTTCCATGCCTTCGGAAGTCCGTTTACGCTTCTGCGCGGGTCACCCCGCCTTACACTTTCTCTTTCAGCCATTTTGCCGAGACCTCCAGGCTCTTCAAAGGGTCCTTGTCTATCCAGTTCCTGTGGCTCTCCAGCACCGCCGCCTGCACGCCGTTTTCGCGGGCAGCGGCCAGCAGGCCGTCAAGATCCATATTGCCTCTGCCGAGCTCCACGCTGTCGCATTTTAAAATGGGGGTCATTACCGGGCCATCCGGCCTTGCCCCGCGGTCAGTCAGATGCCAGAGCTTCATGCGGCTGCCAAGCTTCCTCATCCAGGCCTTGGCGTCCGCGCCGCCGTCCGTAAACCAGAAGGAATCAAACTCAAAATTCACGAAGGCAGGATCGGTATCCGAAAGCAGGATGTCGTAAGCCTTAAGGCCGGGCTTTACGTCAAGGAGCTCCGCGTTGTGATTGTGATACAGCAGCGAGATCCCTTCTTTTTTCAGGCCTTCTCCGGTCTTGTTCAGGCGGCCGGCCAGTTCCCGCACCGTCTTTTCATCGCCGTAGTTAAAGCGGTACATGCCGGTGATCACGACCGTGTCCGTCTTTAAGGCGTGCGCCTCTTCCGCGACCTTAGCCATGTCCCGCTCCAGTGAGCCGAGATCCGCGTGCAGGCTGATCACGGACAGGCCGCTTTTTTCCACCAGGCTCTTCCAGTCCAGCTTCCCGCCGTTTCCGGTGGGCATGCCGGCCATACGCGTCAGCATGCGGACCATGAAAGAGGAGGGATGGATCATGAAGCGGTTGAGTTCGATGCCGTCATATCCCGCACCTTTGATGCGGGAAAGCGCGGCCGCGGCGTTTTCCCGGCTTCCGGTCACGGTCCCCAGCATGATCTGCTGTACCCCTGTTTTCATCGCCTTTCCTTTCCGCCGGCAGGCCGGCCTTCTTATTTTCTGATGCCCTGCAGGATGCGGTTTAACTGCCTGATGCTCTCTTCATCCGCTCCGCCCTGCTTCAGGAGACTCAGCATGGTCATGCGCGCCATCATGCGCTGCAGCGCCGGATTGTCCTTCACGGCATTTGCCACATCGCCGCGCTCGGCGGCGCCTTTTGCCATCATGGCCTCCACGATGGGGCCGGCCTGCGGATGCTGCCTGATCTCGCCCAGCGTATCCTGCACGGAGAAGCAGGCGGGGTCGAGCTCATCCGCGTCGAACCAGTTGGTCACGGACGCGGCCGCCTTGTTGAAAATGTAGCCATCCTCCGGCGCATCTACTTTGCGGATGCGCATGCTGTCGGAGACGCCGCCTGCCTCCGCGCGGATCAGGTGCTCGCTCGAAAGCGGGATCCAGAAGGTAAAGACCGTCTTTCCTTCCTTCACGCAGACAAGCCGGTCATCAACGAAGAGCGATACGGCAGGCTGGTTGGAGTAGACCTTGATCTCTGTCTCCTCTTCGTGACGGTTTTCATAGCGCTTTCCGCACAGATGCACGAAGGATTCCTCCTTGTTCCAGGCCGCCTTATACAGATAGAAGGCGTCCTTTTTCAGCTGCCTGTCGAAGGTCACCAGACCCTTCTGGTTCTCGCCGTGCTTTCCGCCCTCATCGCGGCCGTCCGCCGCAAAGTCAAAGAGGTTCCACACGTGGGTCGCCCAGAGATAAGGCCGCTCTTCGATCATCTTCAGCATATGCTCATGATAGAGCGCCTGATATTCCTCGGTATAGTCGCCCTTTTCGGGATGCGGGGAATGGAAGGCGGGGGTTGCGTCGGCGCCGTATTCGGAAAAGCCGATCACGCGGTCCCGATATTTTTTATGGTACTCGTCAAAAAACTCGTCGGTCTGCTCCAGCTCGCCCAGGTACCAGCCGAAGTACAGGTTGTAGCTGTTGATGTCCGGAATCTCCAGGATAGGGCTGTCAGTTTCCAGCATGAAAAC
>CADCPP010000122.1 GCA_902803355.1 uncultured Lachnospiraceae bacterium
CAGCTGATCGAAGAACAGTTCCGCAGTCAGTACGCGGAGCAGATCAAGGCGCAGCTTTCCGCCATGACACCTGCGCAGCTTGCGGAGATGCTGAAGGCCGCGCTCCCCGCATACACCGAAGAGCAGCAGGCGCAGTACTATGATGAGATCCTTGAATTCTCGGATTCCGCATATGAAAGCAATCTCATCACGCTTGGCTGCCTGGATCTGGCTGATCCTTCGCAGATCAATCTTTACGCCTCTTCTTTTGCCAACAAGGATATCATTGAGGACGCGATCGCATCCTACAACGAAACGGTCGAGGAGATGCAGGAGATCCGTTATACGGACTTTGTCGGCCTGATGATGAGCTCCATCACGACCATCATCAATGCCATCACCTACGTGCTGATCGCCTTCGTTGCGGTCTCGCTCGTGGTCTCCTCCATCATGATCGGCGTCATTACCCTGATCAGCGTGCAGGAACGCACCAAGGAGATCGGCATTCTCCGCGCGATCGGCGCTTCGAAGAAGAACGTTTCGAGTCTCTTCAATGCCGAGACCGTCATCATCGGCCTGGCAAGCGGGCTTCTGGGCGTGGGCGTCACCTGGCTGCTCACCATCCCCATCAACGCGATCCTGCGCTCCCTCACCCATATCGAGGGACTGAAGGCCGTGCTGCCGCTTCCTGTCGCGGGGATCCTGGTCGCCATCAGCATGCTGCTGACCCTGATCGCGGGTGTGATCCCTTCGCGCAGCGCCGCGAAAAAGGACCCTGTGGTGGCACTAAGGACAGAATAAACGCCTGTCATCCTTCATCCCTGATGTTCCTCAGGATGACCGTATCGAAAAAGTCCTGCTGCCTTCCTACGCAGGACTCTTTTTCTCCGAATGTATTGCCTTTTTTCGCCCCAGCCCTTATAATACACATTGTGGGGCAGTATTGTCTCCCCTAATCTTTGTATGCATTCCGAAAGGACACGATTTATGGAAGAACGCAGAGTCGGCACAGTTTCCCGCGGCATCCGCTGCCCCATCATCCGTGAGGGCGATGACCTCGTCCGCATTGTTACTGACAGCGTGCTCGCAGCCGCACAGAGCGATGGTTTCTCGCTCCGCGACCGCGACGTCATTGCCATCACCGAATCAATCGTTGCGCGCGCGCAGGGCAACTACTGCAGCGTGAGCGATATCGCAGCCGATGTAAAGGCGAAGACCGGCGGCGGCACAGTCGGTGTGATCTTCCCGATCCTCTCCCGCAACCGCTTTGCCATCTGCCTGCGCGGCATCGCGAGCGGCGTGAAGAAGGTCGTTCTGATGCTGAATTACCCGTCCGATGAGGTCGGCAACGCCCTCGTGGACATTGACAAGGTCGATGAAGCAGGCGTCAATCCCTACTCCGACGTTCTGACCCGCGAGCAGTTCAAGGCGCTCTTCGGTGCCCCCCGCCATCCCTTTACCGGCATGGATTATGTGGCGTACTATGAAGAGCTTATCAGAGGCTGCGGCGCCGATGTCGAGATCATCTTCGCCAATCAGCCGAAGGCTGTGCTTGCCTATACCGACACCGTGATCAACTGCGACATCCATACCCGCAGACGCACGAAACGCCTGCTGAAGGCGGCCGGTGCGAAGATCGTGCTTGGTCTTGACGATATCATGACCGCCTCTGTAAACGGCAGCGGCTTCAACGCCGATTACGGTCTGCTCGGCTCCAACAAGGCGACGGAAGACAAGGTCAAGCTCTTCCCCCGCGAGAGCCAGTATCTGGTGGACGATATCCAGGCGGAAGTCCTGAAGGCCACCGGAAAGTGCGTCGAAGTCATGGTCTACGGCGACGGCGCCTTCAAGGATCCGCAGGGCAAGATCTGGGAGCTGGCCGATCCGGTCGTCTCCCCCTTCCACACCAAAGGCCTGATCGGCACCCCGAACGAACTGAAGCTGAAATATCTTGCCGACAACGATTTCAAGGACCTGTCCGGCGAAGCCTTAAGGGAAGCCATCTCTGCTTCCATCCGTGAAAAGGACGCCGACTTAAAGGGCCAGATGGCCTCCGAAGGCACCACGCCCCGCCAGCTGACCGACCTGATCGGGTCCCTCTGCGATCTGACCAGCGGCTCCGGTGACAAGGGAACGCCCGTAGTCCTCTTGCAGGGCTACTTTGACAACTATACCAATAATTAAGGAGACGAAATGAAACCCTATCGTGACATGACGCCTGAAGAAAGGCAGCATGAGTACGCAGCCGTCAAGGCCCACTACGACGAACTGAAAAGCCTGAATCTGAAACTGGATATGTCCCGCGGCAAGCCCGGCCGCGACCAGCTGGACAAGGTCTCTGACATCCTGACCGTCCTGACCCGTGATGACTGCCTGACTGCAGACGGCGACATGCGCAACTACGGCGTGCTGGCCGGTGCACCCGCTGCCCAGCGCCTTTGGGCAGACATCCTCGGCTGCCGTCCCGAAGAGGTCTTTGTAGGCGGCAACGCTTCTCTGCAGCTGATGTATGACCTGATCGCCAAGGCCTGGTCCTTCGGCCTCCTGCATTCCGAAAAGCCCTGGTGCCGCGAAGAAGGTCTGAAATGGCTCTGCCCGGCCCCCGGCTACGACAGACATTTCGCCATCACCGAACTCTTCGGCATCGAAATGATCACGGTGAAGATGACGCCCGAAGGCCCCGACATGGATGCCGTTGAAGAGCTCATCAAGGATCCGAAGGTCAAAGGCATGTGGACCGTTCCGAAGTATTCCAACCCGGACGGCATCATTTACTCTGACGAAGTGATCCGGCGCATCGCGAACATGAAGCCCGCCGCACCCGACTTCGCCCTGATGTGGGACAACGCCTACGTCATCCATGAATTTGACGGCGACTATGTTCCCTTCCCGGACATCATCAGCCTCTGCCGCGAAGCCGGTAATCCGGATATGGTCTATGAATTCGCTTCGACTTCGAAGGTCACCCTTCCCGGTGCCGGCATCTCCTGCATGGCCGCGTCCGTTGACAACCAGAAGTATCTGCAGAAGCTGATCGGCGTACAGGTCATCTCCTACGACAAGGTCAACCAGATGCGCCACGTGAAGTACCTGCAGAACAAGGAACACGCACTGGAGATCATGAAGCGGCATGCCGAAGTCCTGAAGCCCCACTTTGACGCGGTCCTTAAGGCGCTGGAGGCGGAGATCCGTCCCGCCGGCATCGGACACTGGGAGACCCCGAAGGGCGGATATTTCATCTCCCTCTACACCCTTCCCGGACTGGCCAAGCGCACCGTCGCCCTTACGAAAGAGGCGGGTGTGATCCTGACCGGCGCCGGCGCCACCTTCCCTTATGGAAAGGATCCGGAGGATTCCAACATCCGCATTGCCCCGTCGCTGCCGCCGACAGCCGAACTGGAGCAGGCCATCGAGGTGCTCTGCACCGCGTTAAAACTTGCCGCACTGGAGCAGTTGAACGCTTAAGCGCTTGACCAAGGCTGCCCTGCGGTGCCCCTGCCGCAAGGCAGCCTTACAGAAAGCGAGAAAACGATGAAGATCGAACGATTAAATGACAACCAGATCCGCTGCATCCTGACAGCGGGTGAGATGCTGAAACGCCACCTGAGCCTGAATAATCTGGCACAGGGCGGCCAGGAAGCGCAAAGCTTCGTACGGGAAATGATGGAGCAGTCCTTTGAGGAATTCGGTTTCGAGCCGAACGACCTGCCTCTGCTCGTTGAGCTTTCTCCGGCCGAAGCCGGCGGGATCAGTCTGACCGTCACCAAGGTCAATTCTCTCGATGAGATCCCCGCTTCCGCGAAAGCCAATCATCTGCTGCGTGCCCTGCAGGCGATCGTCAATATGGCGAAGGAAAAGGAAGGCGGGGCGAAAATGCCTGTGCCTGCCGCTATCTTCACCTTTGACGCGCGCCGTCCTCTTCTGCTGCCGCCGGAGCTGAAAAGCGATCCCCGCGGCGTGCATACGGCACTGTATCTGCAGCCCAAATATCAGGTCTTTTATCTGACGGTCAGCGCATCGGTCAAATACCAGGCTGCCTTTAACAACGTGTGCCATCTGCTGTCCGAATACGGCCGCAGCATTCCGGCCACCGAAGGCTCGCAGGTCTATTTTGACGAACACTACATCAGGCTTTTTGCCAAAAATGCATTGAAGCATATTGCAGACGGAGAGTTGGAGGATGCCCTCCCGAAGGGATAAAGCAGCGCCCTCATCTCAGGCACCGGGAAGAGGGCTTTTGCGAAAATCATTGACACGCCTTCCGATCTTTGTTAAAATCAATCGGTCGCGGACCTTTAGCTCAGTTGGTCAGAGCAGTCGGCTCATAACCGATCGGTCCCGGGTTCGAGTCCCTGAAGGTCCATTTCCGTGCGCTGCACGGAGCATACCGCCGGAAGGCGGCAAAAACATGTTGCGGGTATGGCGGAATAGGTAGACGCAACGGACTTAAAATCCGTCGGCAGCGATGCCGTGCCGGTTCGAGTCCGGCTACCCGCATAAAGAAAGAAGATTGCCTGTCAAGGCAGTCTTCTTTCTTTATCTGTGTAGTCTCGCGAGAAATGGCAGCAGCCCGCAGGGCTGCCTGCCGGCGACGGAGCAGCGCAAGCTGCTCCTAGTGCCCGAAGGGCGCCGAGTCCGGCTACCCGTGGCGACGGAGCAGCGCAAGCTGCTCCTAGTGCCCGAAGGGCGTCGAGTCCGGCTGCCCGTGGCGACGGAGCGGCGTAAGCCGCTCCTAGTGCCCGAAGGGCGTCGAGTCCGGCTGCCCGCCTTTTTTTCTTCTTATTTCGGCAGTTCTGTCTCATTCGGGGTGAAGAACTCCGTATAGCCGCACTCCCTGCAGCGGTTAAGCTGCACCGTCAGAGAACCCGACATCAGGCGGTTCAGATCGCTGAAGAGAATTGTTTCTTCTCCGAGTTTCACTGAGATCGGAGAATACTGCAGCATCGGGCCTGAGCATTTTGGGCAGCGTCCCACCTCCGGATGCCTGCTGTTAAACGCCTCTTCCTCCCTCTTCTCCCGTTCGAGTGCTGCCTGTCTGGACCTCTTCTCGTCCTCAATATAGTCACGGTAATAGTCATCGTGCTTCGATCTGCCGCTTGCCAGGATCTCCTCGGCAAATTCGAGCGTATCCATCCCTTCATACCGCGAAAAACAGTCGGGACACAAATTTTCGCCGTAGTCTCCGCAGTACAGTTTTCTGCTGTTGAACGCGCTGATTTCCTTTCCGCAGATGATACAAGTCTTCGCCATAAGCGTATTCGCTCCTTTCAATTTTGGGTCAGCTCCAACGTTCTGTCTAAATATAGTATATCATCGGACACTTTAATATTCAACAAGCGGAATATTCCGAAGTCTGCGTGCGCTTATTCCAAACTCTGTCTGGTTCAGGCCGGAGAAACATCTTTTCTCTCGCTTTCGTCCGTGAAAGTACTTTACCCGGATGCAGTGGACTTTGGCGCCCGCAGTGCTATAATTTCCCATAGAAAGGGCTCTGCGCCCATGCACGTTTTTACCGGTCTGCCGCAGGCCATTTTGCCTGCAGGGCCTTATCCCAAGGAGGAAAATGATGGAACCCGTTCTTACCATGCATCTTGATGATGTCCTGCCGGAATATCCGGCTATGGACCCGAAATATCGCCGTGCTCCGAAGCGCGAATCTCATCTTTCTGATGCTGACCGTAAGCTTGCCATCCGCAACGCCCTGCGCTACATCCCGAAGCAGTTCCACGCGCAGATGGCGGAGGAATTTGCCCGCGAGCTGGATGAGCGCGGCCGCATCTACGGCTACCGCTTCCGCCCGGAAGGGAAGCTCTGGGGCAAGCCCATCGACGAATACAAGGGCGCCTGCATCGAGGGCAAAGCCATTCAGGTCATGATCGACAACAACCTGGACTTTGATGTGGCGCTCTATCCTTACGAGCTCACCACTTACGGCGAAACCGGCCAGGTGTGCCAGAACTGGATGCAGTACCGCCTCATCAAGAAATATCTGGAGGTGCTGACGGACGAACAGACCCTCGTGGTCATGAGCGGCCATCCGCTCGGGCTCTTCAGGTCCCACAAGCTGGCGCCGCGTGTGATCATCACGAACGGCCTGATGATCGGCAATTTTGATGATCAGGAAAACTTCAACCGGGCGGCTGCCCTCGGCGTTGCAAACTACGGCCAGATGACGGCCGGCGGCTGGATGTACATCGGGCCGCAGGGCATCGTGCACGGGACCTTTAACACCCTCTTAAACGCCGGACGGCTGAAGCTCGGCATCCCGACCGACGGGAACCTCGCCGGACGCCTCTTTGTCTCAGCCGGACTCGGCGGCATGAGCGGCGCCCAGGGCAAGGCGGCGGAGATCGCCGGCGCGGCCGCCATCATCGCGGAGGTGGATGAGAGTCGCATCAATACCCGTCTGGAACAGGGCTGGGTCTCTCACAAGACAGACAGTCTGGAAGAAGCGGCAGCGATCGCCCTTTCCCATCAGAAGGACGGCAAGCCCTGCGCAGTCGCGTACCTTGGCAATATCGTTGACCTGCTGGAATACCTCTACCAGAACAATGTACACGTGGACCTGATGAGCGATCAGACCTCCTGCCACGTGCCGTATGACGGCGGCTACTGCCCGCAGGGCCTTTCCTTTGCCGAGCGCACCCGCATGCTGGCAGAGGATCCGGAAGCCTTCCGCAACCTCGTGGACATTTCCCTGCGCCGCCATTACACCATGATCTGCCGCTTCCACGAGCGCGGCACTTACTTCTTCGACTATGGCAACAGCTTCCTCAAGGCCGTGTACGATGCCGGCGTGAAGGAGG
>CADCPP010000123.1 GCA_902803355.1 uncultured Lachnospiraceae bacterium
CCTCTTAAAACGCATGCCGACGCCGAAGAAGCTCTGCACGGTGGATCCCGAAAAGTGCCGGGCTTGCCGGATGTGTCTTGGCTGCGGATGCCCGGCCATCGCCCTTAAGGACGGCAAGGCCTTTATCGATGCGAACCAGTGCATCGGCTGCACGGTATGCGCGCAGATCTGCCCCTTCGGGGCCATTTCGTAAAGGAGGCGGCGCGAGATGTCTAATGTAAAAAGTGTGCTTATCGCCGGCGTTGGCGGTCAGGGAGCGATCCTGATCAGCAAGATCATGACCGAAGGCCTCATGGAGGCAGGCTTCGATGTGAAGCAGTCCGAGGTGCACGGCATGGCCCAGCGCGGCGGCTCCGTTTCCACCCAGGTCCGCTGGGGAGATAAAGTCTACGGCCCCGTTTTCGGCAAAGGTGAGGCAGATATCCTGATTGCTCTGGAGCAGATGGAAGCCGTGCGCTACGCCCCCTTCCTGAAGCCGGACGGGGTAGCCGTGATCAATGCCTACCGGCAGGAATCCGCTGCTACGGCCGCAGGTCTCTTTACCTACCCCGAGGGCTGCATCCCCGCCATGCAGAAGCAGTTCAACTGCATCGTCGTTCCAGCAAATGAGATCGCAGAAAAGCTCGGGAATCCGAAATGCATGAACGTGGTCCTCTTCGGCGCCTGCTGCGGCCTCATGGGCACGGACGGCATCGACTGGGAAGAGGTCGTGCGTAAGGTCGTTCCGGCCAAGGCACTGGAACTGAACCTTGCCGCCTTCCGCGCCGGCCGCGACGCCGCAGGGAAGGAATAATCCATGAACTATCTTCAGGAATATCGCTCAAAACTCAAGACCCCCGAAGAAGCCGTCCGCATCGTGAAGGACGGCGACTGGGTGGACTATACCTCAAACCTCGGCTTTCCGCCCCTGCTTGACGAAGCCCTTGCCGCGCGCAGGGACGAGCTGCATGACGTGAAGATCCGCGGAAACCTCATCTTCGGGCCCATAAAGACCGCGGAGTGCGACCCTTCCCAGGAACATTTTTGCTACAACAGCTGGCATTTTTCCGGCTATGAACGGAAGCTCTGCGACCGGGGGCTGTGTTATTTCATCCCCATGATCTTCCGCAACAACACCTTATACTACAAGCATTTCCTGGACGTGAACGTGGCCATGATGGCCGTCCCGCCCATGGATGAACAGGGCAATTTCTCCCTTTCCTGCGCGACCGGCGTGGGACGCGGCATTCTGGACAAGGCTGACTATGTGATTCTGGAGGTGAGGGAAGACCTGCCCTACCTTTACAGCGCCTTTGACGGGACCATCAACATCAGCGAGGTGGATGCCGTGGTCGAGGGGCCGCATGCCCCGCTTCCCGACATGCCCACACCGCCGGCTTCGCCCGAAGATATCGCGATCGCAAACCATATCCTGCCGCATATTCAGGACGGCGCCGCCCTGCAGCTTGGCATTGGCGGCATGCCGAACGTGCTCGGCGAGCTGATCGCGGAATCAGACGTGAAGGATCTGAGCATGCATACCGAGCTCTGCGGCGATGCCTACATGGTCCTTGACCGGGCAGGCAAGATCACCAACAAGAAAAAGACCCTCTACCGCGGCAAGGGCCTGACCGGCATGGTCTTCGGTTCCGCCGCGCTCTATGAATGGGCCGATCACAACCCGAATCTGCTTGCCGCGCCGCTCTCCTATGTCAATGACGTGCGCACCATCGCGCAGTTTGACAACATGATCTCCATCAACAACTGCATTGCCGTGGACCTCTACGGCCAGGTGAACGCGGAGAGCGCGGGAATGCGCCACATCAGCGGCACCGGCGGCCAGCTGGACTTTCTGACCGGCACTGCCATGGCTAACGGCGGCAAGGCCTTCATTGCCATGACGAGCACCTATAAGGAAAAGGACGGGACGCTCCGCTCCCGCATCCGGCCTCAGTTTAACGGCGAGATCATTACCGATCCCCGCAGCCAGGCGTATTACATCGTTACCGAATACGGCGCCGTGAACCTCTGCGGGCGGACCACCTGGGAACGGGCCGAGCGGCTCATTTCCATCGCACACCCCAACTTCCGCGACGAGCTCATCAAAGCTGCGGAAACTCAGCACATCTGGCGCGCTTCCAACAAGCGCTGACAGACCCGCGCCGGCAGCGGCGCAGACAGGAGCATTATGTACAATCAGAACTGCTATGAAATGGGTACGGCCCCCTCAGCCATCCGCAAGCTTTTTGCGTACGGTCTGGAAAAGGCCAAGGAAGTCGGCCCGGAAAACGTCTTTGATTTTTCCCTGGGCAACCCGAGCATCCCGGCTCCGGAGATCGTCAATGAAAGCATCATCAAGCTGATCCACGAAACGGACCCGGTAAAGCTTCACGGCTATTCCATGGCCGGCGGCATTGAAGCCGTACGGAAAGCGGTCTCTTCCGATCTGACGGTCCGTTCCGGGCATCTGATCCGGCCGAACAACGTCTTCATGACCTGCGGCGCGGCGCCGGCGATCCTTGCGGTACTGCACGCGCTCTGCCTTGGACCGGATACGGAAGTCATCGTCGTAGCGCCCTATTTTCCCGAATACAAGACTTTCGTTCTGGCCTCCGGCTGCAAGCTGGTGATCCTGCCGCCCGACATTCCGGACTTCCAGCTGAACATGGAACTTCTGGAGCAGTACATCAATGAAAAAACGCAGGCGATCATCCTGAACTCACCGAACAATCCCGCCGGCACGGTCTATACCGAGCCCACCCTGGACAAGCTGGCGCGCCTGCTCTACCGAAAGGAATGCGAGTACGGGCATCCCCTCTACATCATTTCCGATGAGCCATACCGTGAGCTGACCTACGACGACCTGTACGTGCCCTACGTGCCCGCTTACTATACGGATACCATCATCTGCTATTCCTATTCCAAGTCGCTGTCTCTGCCGGGCGAGCGCATCGGCTACATCTGCGTGCCAGACGTATGCACCGACAGCAAGGAACTGATGGGTGCGGTGGCCGGCGCAGCCAGGATCATCGGTCACGTCTGCGCCCCGACCCTCTTCCAGCAGGCGATCGCCATGTGTAACGGGGTGCGGCCGGACCTCAGCGCCTACAACAAAAACCGCCTGCGCCTCTGGCACGCCCTCGAGGAGATGGGCTACGAATGCGCAAAGCCGGACGGCGCCTTCTACCTCTTCGTGCATGCGCCGGGCGATGATTCCGCCGCCTTCTCCGAGTACGCGAAGACACACTTCAACCTGCTGATCGTACCGGGCGACAGCTTCGGCTGCCCGAGCTATTTCCGCCTCTCCTACTGCGTGGACTACGACATGATCGAACGCGCCCTGCCCGCGTTTAAGAAGCTGAAAGAAGAATTCGGGAAATGATCCCGCAAACAAAAAGTGCATCAGGCGCCGCAGCGCAGCCTGATGCACTTTTTTATTGGTACCGATCTTTTTCAGATCCCGTAGATCACGATCCCGACCACCGCAGAGACGGCGATCAGCCCGATCGGAGAAAGACCTTTCTTAAACAGCTTACGGGAGCCGTAATAGACTACGGCAAGACCTGCCGCGATCGCGGCGGCAGTCAGATCGAAGGCAATGGCTTCTTTTGCCCTGATCCCGAGGTTGCTCAAGAGCATTTCCACGCCAACCGATAAAATGATCCCGATAATGCAGGGCTTCAGTCCACCGAGCACGGCCTTCGCCACAGGATTCTCCATCAGCTTTTTCAGCAGGACCATGATCAGGATCGTAATGACAAAGGACGGCAAAACCACAGCAGTGGTGGCGATAAAAGAACCGAGCGCTCCGGCCTGCGTGCTGCCCACGTAAGTGGCCAGATTCACCATGATCGGCCCCGGTGTCGATTCCGCGACCGCGATGATATAGGACAGCATGTCCTCGTTGATCCAGCCGTAGTCCAGAACCACGTCACGGATGAGCGGGACGGCAGCATAGGCGCCGCCGAAGGCAAAGAAGCCGACTTTCAGAAAGCCAAGCAGAAGGTCAAGGTAGATCATTTCCCGCCCTCCTTTCCGGCCATCTGCCGCAGCAGAAAGGCTGTCAGGCTGACAGCTGCCGCGATCAGCATGAGGACGATCGAAGAGAGCTTGACGCTGAGGAATGTGGCGGCCAGCATGGCCGCGCAGGCGCAGCCCATGATGCACCAGGTCAGCGCATCCTTCGGCATTTTTTTGATCATTTTCAGCGCCGCGTCGATGATCAGCACGGCTACGGCAATTTTGATCCCCTTAAAGGCGCTCGCGACCCAGCCGATCTCCAGAAAGCGGTCCAGGAACTGCGAGATCAGCAGAATAATGATAAACGAAGGCAGGACGACCCCGATCGTTGCGGCTGCCGCTCCCGCAACACCCTTCTGTTTATAGCCGACGTAGGTCGCGCAGTTGATCGCGATCGGGCCCGGTGTCGATTCGGCGATCACTGTGATATTCATCATTTCATCGTGCGTGATCCACTGCTTCGTCTCAACGCAGATCTGCGCAATGATGGAGATCATGGCATAGCCGCCGCCGAAGGTAAAGGCACCGATCTTCGCGAAAGTAATAAAGAGCTCAAACAACTCTCGCATGCTTTCTCTTCCTTTCTCTGTATATGACTTCCGAAAGCCATCCGGGCAGACTGAAGTAATCAAAGAATAACAAAAGTTTGCCGGAAAGTCTACGGAAAACTATACATCTTTGCCGCTTTATGCTATACTTCTGCTTTACGTAAAGAAAGATGAGGATCAGACATGACGCAGAGATCATCTGATGAGGAAAAGCTGAAGCCTGCCGGAAGCAGGAACAGCGAAGATCTGAAAAAAGACGAAGCCGGAAAGAGCCTCCCGGCGCAAAACCGCATGGGCGCGGAGCCGGAAGGAAAGCTTCTGTTTTCCATGGCTCTTCCGATGACGATATCCATGCTGTTCCAGGCGTTTTACAACGTCGTGGACAGCTATTTTGTCGCGCAGCTGAATCAGGACGCCATGAACGCCGTCAGTCTGTCTTTCCCCATGCAGAGCCTGCTGATCGCCTTTTCCGTGGGCACAGGCGTTGGCATGAGCGCGCTCATCTCCCGCACGCTGGGAGAGAGGCGCGAAGACAGAGCGCGTGAAGTGGCCGGCACCGGCATGCTGCTGTTTATCCTCACCGCCGCCCTTTTCAGCCTTTTCGGCTTTGCCTTCGGGCACCGTTTCTTTGTGCTGCAGACCGACAATGAAGGCATTATACGCTACGGCAGCGACTATCTGACCGTGGTCATGGGGATCTGTTTCTTTCTTTACGCGCAGGTCTGCATGGAGCGGCTGCTGCAGTCCATCGGCCGCACCGATAAATCCATGCTCATCCAGCTTTCCGGTGCTGCGGCGAACATCATTCTGGACCCGCTCTTTATCTTCGGCTATGCCGGCTTTCCGCGTCTTGAGGTGATGGGCGCCGCTGTCGCGACTGTGATCGGACAGGCCATTGCCACTCTGGTCGGTTTTCTGCTGAATCTGAAATACAATCCGGTGCTGCGGCCGGCCTTTCGCATGATCCGCTTCCGCGGCCGGATCATCGCGGACATCTACCGCATCGCCTATCCGTCGATCCTCATGCAGTCCGTCGGCTCGCTGACGAACTTTCTCATGAACCAGATCCTGCTTGGCTTCACGGAAGCCGCGACCGCTGTATACGGCGCCTATTTCAAGCTGCAGAGCTTCATCTTCATGCCGGTCTTCGGCCTGAATAATGCCATGGTCCCCATCATTTCCTATAACTACGGTGCAAGGCAGCCGGATCGCGTCCGGAAGACGGTCCGCATCGCCATCGCAAGCGCGGTCAGCTTCATGACGCTCGGCGCCGTCGTATTCATGGCTGTGCCGCAGGTCCTTATCGGGATCTTCAATCCGACCGAGGAGATGCTCTCGATCGGCGTCCGCGCCATGCGGATCATCTGCCTGCATTTTCCGCTTGCCGGCTTCTGCATCATTGCCGGATCGGTCTGCCAGGCGATCGGCAATCCTTTCCATTCCCTGCTGATCTCCGTCTGCCGGCAGGTGCTGGTCCTCCTGCCCGTAGCCTACTTTTTCTCGCTGACGGGAGTTCTGGACAACATCTGGCTGGCCTTCCCCGTTGCCGAGCTGGTCTCCTTTATCTTAAGCATGATCTTCTTCCGGCAAACCATCCGCGGGGTCAAAATGCGGCTTGGGGACGCATAAGGCCTCGTTTTAACTGCTGCCAAATCGATTCATCAGTTTTTCTTGCGAAATTTTCCGTTTTGTACTATAATGATTGATAACCTTCAGGATTATTTGGGGAAAGCTTTCATGAAACTGCGACCGCAGCATTTTCCGGCCCTTCTGGCCGCGATATTGATCATGATGGGGACTGCCTTTTGGGGAAGTCTCCGGACTGCTTACGCGGAATCTGCCTCCGGTCCCACGGAGACTGCGCTCCCCGCCGAAAACGGCACGGTCTATAATGCGATCCAGCATTTTTTGTATCATGTTGCTGCCCGCGATATCTATTCCTTCTATGACACCATTCCCTGCACCGGCGAGCTGAAAGAATGCATCGGCTATATGCTGGATGCCTACCAGTCGCAGGGCGTTGATCTGATCTCCCGCTTCAATCTGCACCCCGCCAGCTATTATCCCTACGCCAACGTACGGCTGTTCTGTGAGCGTATGGATGACGAATTGTCCCCCGGCGACACCGTCACCATTCCCTGCGGAAACGGTGCGATCACGTTTCTCTATCAGAAATATGACAATGCGGACGCCGCCTTTGCCGCAGGCGCGATGGATGTGGCCGGCACGATGGCGCTGCTGACCAAGCCTTCCGAAACCTACGGTCACTGCTGGATCAGTCTGGGAAAATTCGCGCCGGATATGAGTGCGGCAGCGATGCAGGCCTGGCTGGAGAGCTATTATCAGCTGAGTGAAGGCGCCCTTGGCGGCAAGATCGCGACGAATGATGAAAACATGGTCTGGAAGGCATATCCGAACTATGGGATCTGGCGCGTCCATTCCACCCGCTGGTCAAGCAACGTGCATGGCGGATGCATCATCGACAATGACCGCGCCGACGAAACGATGCAGGATGCTTCCTGCTACGTCCTGATCCCTACCTCCGATACCGAGCCGACCGTTGCGCAGGGCGATCTGAAGATCGACCTTGCCTCCTCGCTTCCCGCCGTGACTGGTGGCAACTATAACTATTCCTTAAGCGGCGTTTCTCTTGGCGTCTATACGGACGCCGCCTGCACGAAGGCCCTGACCGCCGCCGTTACGGATGCAAACGGCTCCGCGACCATCCACCATCTGGCGGCAGGCACGGTCTATGTCAAGCCGAAGACCGCCGCCATGGGCTATGAAGCCGCCCAGGTCAAGAGTATTGAGATCCGGGCCGATGAGACCGTCACCCTGACGATCCCGATGACGCCCAAAACGATCCAGGTGAAGCCGACGATCCGTCCTCAGGAAGGATCGGCTTCTCTTGAAGGCGCCATCTTCTCCCTGCGTTTCTATGCCTGCACGGATCCTTCCTATATTGCCGATTACACGCTGGCTGCATCCTGGACGCTGACCGCCTCCGCTGAAGGCGTATCCTTTGGTACGGATGCTGCCGTGGAAAAGGCGCCCGAAGGGACTGACGGCTTCTTCACAAATGCCTCGGGCGAACTGATCTTCCCGCTCGGTTTCCTTGCTCTTGAGCAGACAGGGGCAGCCGAAGGACAGACCTTAGGCGGCAGCTGGACTGTTTCCGTGAGGACGGGAAGCGGCGTTTCTGCCGCCACTCTTTCCTCCTCACAGGAAGGCTCAAATGCTCCGGTCATTCTGTTCACCAAAGCCTATACCACGTTGCAGTGCCTGCTCAGCGATACGGTGACCTCCTATCTGGCCGTCTTTTCACCGACCGGGGATATCCCGGAGAGCCTGTCCACAGACTATACCATTACCGCAGACAAGCGGGTGACCGGTCTCCGCTTCGGGACTACGGCCGCTGAGTTTATCGAGCAGCTGGGGCTCTCTCCTTCCATGCGCTGCACCGTTGTTAATGCGGACGGCACGGAAAAAGCAGCCGATGCCGAAATGCGGACCGGCGACAGCGTAAAGATCCTTGGCCAAAACGGCGAAGTGTATCTTGACGGCACCGTTCTGCTCTACGGCGATGTGAACGGCGACGGCCTGCTGCGAATGAGCGACCTGATCAAGGTGCGCAATCACGTGCTCGGGACCAACCCTTTAAGCGGGATCTTTCTGGAAGCGGCTGACTGCAATCATGACGGCTACATCCGCATGTCCGATCTGATCAAGATCCGCAACGAAGTTCTCGGCACCGGGACCATCGTGCAGACAGCGCCTTAAAGCACCGAAAGCCTTTCCTCCCGCAAAGGAGCTGAAGGTAAAGAGCATCGTCATCCCTTCTCAGCTGATCGGCTACATGATCGAAAACAGCGGCTCGGACCTGGATGGGGAGGAAGCCTGCAAGATCTACTACGAGGTCCTCACCGGCAAGGCCTGAGGGCCTTTTTTATCGCTTTCACCTGCTGAAACAGGGCGTATTCCGGAGGACAGGAAAGGAAAACCATGACAAGCAGTCTTAATGAATATACCAAAGCGCTCCGCCTTGGGCGGGCGGAAAAAAAGGAGCGTGCCGACGCCGGCCTTGATCCTTACCCGGCCGTTCTGGAGGAGATCCTTCCGGAGCTTGCCCGCTGCAGCATTCAGGATCTGCCCGTTCAGGATATCCCTGCAGGAAGGATCATCGGCACGGTGAGTGCCGGCCGCGTGAGCGCCTTTTCCGCAGGCTTTCTGCCGCTGCTGGATGCCGAGACCGAATTTGCCCACAAGTGGATCTCCCTCTTTGACGCGCACATGTCTGATACCGGCATCCATGAGCCCGTGCTCTGCTATGAATATCTGGGTGATTTTTACGTTCAGGAAGGCAACAAGCGGGTCAGTGTGCTGAAGTATTCCGGTTCTCCCCGCATCCCTGCCGTCATCCGGCGCATCCTGCCGCTTCCTTCGGACGAGCCCCGCATCCGTGCCTATACGGAATTTCTCGAATTCTACCGTCACACGAAGCTTTACGACATTCAGTACCGAAAGCCCGGTGATTACGCCAGACTTCTGGCCTTTTTGAAAAAGGACCAGGATGAGGACTGGAGCGAAGCGGAGCGCCGCAGCTTTTCCGCGCGCTTTCATTATTTTCTTGATGCCTTTACCGGCCTGGAGGGGAAAGCGACGGATCTTCTTCCGGAAGAAGCCCTCCTGCTGTGGCTAAAGGTCTACCCTTATGAACAGCTTAGCAGCATGAGCGCAAAGGAGCTTAAGGCTTCCCTTGCCGGCCTCTGGGGCGATGTGGTCGCGGAAACAGGAAGCGATGCACCGTCCCTCCGGACGGAGCCTGAAACAGCTTCGCGCTCCGTTCTTGAAAAGATCATTTCCCCGTCCCCGTCTCACCTGAATATCGCCTTTATCTATCGCGGGGATGCCGCCTCCAGCCCCTGGACGCGTGCCCACAGGCTCGGTGCGGACAAGATGCAGGAAGCCCTGGGAGATGCCGTAAACGTGCGCCATTATGATCACGCAGACAGCCCGCTTCTTGCGGATGAAAAGCTTGAGGAAGCGGTGGCAGACGGTGCGGAGCTCATTTTTACCACGACGCCCATCTTCCTTCGTTCCTGTCTGAAGGCAGCCGTCAAATATCCGAAGCTGCATTTCCTGAACTGCTCCGTGGATACACCGCTCTCCAGCGTCCGCAGCTATTACTGCCGGACCTATGAGGGCAAATTCATCACGGGGCTCATTGCCGGCGCCATGGCGGAAGATGACCTCATCGGCTATGTGGGCTCTTATCCGATCCTGGGCGTACCGGCTTCGATCTGCGCCTTTGCCATCGGCGCGCGCATGACCAACCCCCGTGCAAAGATCCTGCTCGACTGGTCCTGCCTGCCCGGAAACGCAGCGGAAAGGCTGATCGCGCGCGGCGTGAAGATCCTTTCGAACCGCGACATCCCCGTAAAGGAGCCCGGTTCTTTTTCCGGCGGCGAATACGGGGTCTATCTTTTAAACGGCGGCGCGCTGTCTCCGCTTGCCTCCCCGGTCTGGGTCTGGGACCGTCTGTACGAGCACATTGTCCGTTCCATCCTTTCCGGCAGCTGGAACCAGAAGAAGGGCGAGGCCGTCAACTACTGGTGGGGCATGAGCAGCGGCGCGATCGACGTGGAACTGACCGGTCTTGTTCCGGAAGGCACGGCGCAGCTGGCCATGCACATGATGAAAGTTCTCCGCGAGGGGAGCTTCGATCCTTTCCGCACCCTGATCTACGCGCAGGATGGCAGCCTGAAAAATGACGGCAGCCAGGGCTTTTCGCCGCTTGAGCTTCTCCGCATGGACTGGCTGCCCGCAAGTGTGGTGGGCCGCATTCCTGCCTTTAACGAGCTCCTGCCCGTTTCCCGCTCCCTTGTGCGCGAGCTTGGCATCTACCGGGACAGCATTCCTCCCGAGGCATCCCTTTATAACGAATAACAGCCTGACAGAGAAACCCCGCCGCCGGGATGCCGGTGACGGGGCTGAATGCAAAAAGATATGATTGGGAGACCGACTCATGAAAAGAAGCTTTGACGTGACCGCGCTCGGCGAGCTGCTCATCGATTTTACGGGCAGCGGCTTAATCGAGCAGGGCAATCCGTTATTTGAAGCCAATCCCGGCGGCGCCCCCTGCAACGTTCTGGCCATGCTGACCAGACTCGGCAGACGCTGCGCCTTTATCGGCAAGGTCGGCAATGATGCCTTCGGCAGGAGCCTGAGGGAGACGATCGCCCGCGAGGGCATCTGCACGGATGGCCTGCTGACGGATCCGTCCGTTCCTACGACACTTGCCATCGTCCACACGGCAGCGAACGGTGAGCGGGATTTTTCCTTCTACCGCGATTCGGGTGCGGACGTGATGCTGCGCTTTGCCAATGCGGCTGCCTATCTGGTCACGACCAGGCGGGGCGCCCTGCGTTCCATGCCTTCTCCTGCCGAGATCGAAGCCGTACTTGCCCGCTGATCGTTCAGGTCTCTCACGACCTGAATTTCACCTGCATCTCTTCTTCCTTGACACGGATCAGACCGCCCTTATTCAGGCCGCCGAAGCCTTCTTCCATCGCCTTGCGGAAGACTTCGGCGGCTGCGTTCGTCATGGGGAGCACCACCTCTTCCGCCTCTTCCGTTTCCTCTGCGTGCGCCAGGTCCTTAAAGGCTTTTTCGATCGGATAGCCGTCCGTAAAGCTGTCCTTTAAGATGCGCGGGATGAAGAATTCCGACGCATAGCTGCGGCCGGTTCCGCTGTTGATGACCTGTCCGATCTTTTCCGGATCAAGACCGAGCCGCACCGCAAGCGGCAAAAGCTCTGCGATCCCCGCCACGTTGATGTCGTAGGCCACGTTATTGATCATCTTGGAAGCCTGTCCGCAGCCGGATCCGCCCATATAAAGGACGGTCGTTCCGATCATCTCCAGATACGGTCTGGCAAAGACAAAGGCCTCTTCCTCTCCTCCCACCATGACCGTAAGGGTCCCTGCATCCGCGCGGGCTTTCATGCCCGAAACAGGCGCATCCAAAAAGGCGCCGACCCGCTCTTCCCAGGCCGAGGCCAGCATCTTCGCACTGTCCGGAGAGATGGTGCTGGTATCGATCAGAACCGTTCCCTCTTCCTGCAGAACATGGATCAGACCGCCGTCCCCGAGGACCACCTTTTCCACCACGGGATCATCCGGAAGGCAGAGAAAAACGATCTCACAGCCCCTGAAGCCCTCATAGCTTTTCACAACGGTAAAGCCTTCCTCCGCAAGCAGTTTCTGCTTTTCTTCCGAAGCCGTATAGACCCGCAGTGATCCGTTCTTGTTGAGCAGATTGCGGGCCATCCCCATCCCCATCGTACCAAGACCGATAAAACCGATATTCATGTCGTCCTCCTGCATTGCGTTTTTTCAGGAAACGTGATTTCCGATAACATTATATAAGCAGGTCCGACCTCCGCACAAGAGTTTTTCTGTCCTCTTTCTTTACAAAGTCTCCGTCATTTTGTACAATAATTATATCTGAGCAAAGAAAGGAAAAATGCCATGCAAGTTGATTCCAGTGCTTATCTGACTTCAATGAAGCCGTTGTACCGGGCGCTCCTGGACTCGTTGCTTGAGGACTACAGCTATGCTTCCGTTCTGGCAGCGGATGTCGATGCGAAGGATTACAGCGTTGCCCGCAGCGGCATCAGCATTTCCGAAAATGTGCGTTTCGGCAAGCGGGGCTTTGTCGTACGCGTGTACACGGGAGAAGGCTATGCCGAATACAGCGGGAATGAGCTTTCCCGGGAAAAGTTTCCTGAGATAAAGAATAATCTATCTCATAATATCCAGAAATCTTCTGATATTTTCACTCGCTACCAGACCGCTGTTTCGAAGGATGAAGCGCTTTGCTTTGTCCGGGCAACAGAGTTTGCAACCGATCCGCACGCCCTCGGGGATGAAGCCATTATCGAAAAGCTCTCCGCGGTCCGCCGGGAAGGGCTTGCCAAAAAGCCGGATCTGATCGACTGCAGCGTACGCTTTTCCTATCAGTGCTATCACAAGCTGTTCCTCTCCCCGCACCGCGATCTGGAGCAGAACTGCCTCTGGACCTCCGCCGGCCTCTCTGTTACGGCGCGCCGCGGCGAAGAGGTGAAAAACGCCTACAAGAGCCTCTCCCTGCTGGGCGGCGCCGAGCTTTTGGAGGAGCTTCCCGGAAAGCTGGACAGTGCCCTTGCGACGCTTGAAGATGTCTTACGAAGCGAGCCGCTTGTCCCCGGCACGTATGAATGCGTCTGCACGCCCGAAGTGACCGGCATGATCGTGCACGAGGCATTCGGTCACGGCGTAGAGATGGATATGTTCGTCAAGGACAG
>CADCPP010000124.1 GCA_902803355.1 uncultured Lachnospiraceae bacterium
AAGACGCTTTCCGCCTATCATCTCGGCTTTGTACTTGGCCCATGCTTCAACGCCGCCGGACGGCTGGAGACTGTCGAGACCGTGCAGAAGCTGCTTGCCTCTGAGAGCATGGAGGAGGCGCTCTCCTATGCCGGCAAGCTGCAGGATCTGAACAGCCTGCGCAAAGCGCTGACCGAAGAAGGCAGGAGGGCGGCAGCCGAGCTCGTTGAAAAACAGGGCATGAGCGGGGACCGCATCCTGCTCATCCATCTGCCGGACACGCATGAGAGCGTGGCCGGGATCATTGCCGGCCGCCTGCGCGAAAACTATAACCGGCCGGTGCTTGTGGTGACCGGCAAGGGCGATATCGTGAAAGGCTCCGGCCGCTCCATTCCCGCATACAATCTTTATGAAGGTCTGGAAGCTTGCCGGGATCTGCTGGAGAAATTCGGCGGTCACGCCATGGCGGCCGGCTTTTCCCTGCAGAAGGCAAATCTTCCGGCGCTCGGAAAAGCCCTGAACGGACAGTGCGGCCTGACAGATGCGGACCTTCTGCCCACCGTGCAGCTGGACGCGCCCATGCCCCCGGAATATGTCACGCCGGAGCGCATCCGGCAGTGGGAAGGCCTCGGACCGTTCGGAAAGGGCTGCCCTCAGCCGCTCTTTGGCCGCAGCGGGCTTTCGCTGGAAAGCATCCGGGTGCTGGGACAAAACCGGAACGCATTAAGGCTCCGCTTCAGAGGAGAAAGCGGCAAAAGCTTTGAAGGCATCTGGTTCGGTGACGTGCGCATCTGGGAAAAGTTCCTGTCGGAAACCTTCGGAGAGAAATGCTTCACCATGCTGGAGCGCGGGCAGACGAAGGTCCGCGTGGCTCTTGCCTATGAACCGGTGCTCCACGAATACGAAGGCAGATGGAGCATCCAGTTCCAGATCAGGCACTTTCACGCCTGAGCAGGCTGCTTTCGGAAAAAAGCAAAAAAACAGCTTGACAGGGCCGGCTTTTTCTGCTATAAAGGTAAAGCGCTTTCGGAAAAAGCCGAAAGTTCGCCTGCGGTGACTTAGCTCAGTTGGGATGAGCGCCACGTTGACAACGTGGAGGTCGTCGGTTCGAGCCCGACAGCCACCATTATGCAAGGACGCCGAAAGGGAGCGTCCTTTTTTCGTATTGAGAAGCGGACGGATAACCTTAATGAGACCGGCCTGAGCGGCCGGTCTTTTTATGACTTTTTTGTTGTCAGCAGGAACGGATTATGCTATGATACAGATGCAAAATGAAGCAGAAGAGCAAAGAAGAGCCTGCTTCGAAGGAGCACTGCCGACATATGAAGAAAAAACTGGAAGATTATGTGATCACGATCCCGGATTTCCCGCAGCCGGGCATCATGTTCCGTGACGTGACCGGCATCCTGCAGGATGCGGACGGCTTTAAACTGGCAATTGACAGCCTGGTGGATATGGTTAAGGATCTGGACTTTGACGTCATCGTCGGAGCGGAATCTCGCGGCTTTATCTTCGGCGCGCCTATGGCGGACCGCCTGCACAAGCCCTTCGTTCTGGCCCGCAAAAAAGGCAAACTGCCGCGTGAGACCGTGGAAGCGGAGTATGAGCTCGAGTACGGCACGGCGATCCTGCAAATGCACAAAGACGCCATCAAACCCGGACAGAAAGCCATCATCGTGGACGATCTGATCGCGACCGGCGGCACGGTAAAGGCCATTGCTCAGCTTGTGGAACAGCTTGGCGGACAGGTCGTCAAGATGTGTTTCGTCATGGAGCTGGCCGGCCTGAACGGACGGGAAAAGCTCGCAGGATACGATGTCCAGAGCGCCATCGTTTATGAAGGAAAATAAAACATGATCACCTCCGTTTCCAACCCGGCGGTCAAAGAGACCGCCCTGCTGCAGACGAAGACCAAGGCCAGACGAGAGTCCGGCCTTTTTGCGGTGGAAGGTCTGCGGCTCGTGCGGGAGGTGCCGAAGGAGGATGTGGCGCGCGCGTTTGCCACGGAAGCATTTGCTTCTTCGGAGGAAGGCGTATCGCTCTGCATGCGTCTTGGCGCCGAGCTCGTGTCCGAAGCCGTGATGGCCCGCATGAGTGATACGAAGACACCGCAGGGGATCCTGGCCGTGGTCAGGCAGAAAAAATGGACAGTCAGGGAGCTCCTCCGCGGAGCCGGCCCGCTGCTTGTCCTCGAGCGCGTGCAGGATCCCGGCAACGTGGGAACCCTGCTGCGCACGGCGGAGGCTGCCGGTGCCTGCGGGATCCTGATGGATGAAGAGACCGCTGACCCGTTTCAGCCCAAAGTGGTGCGGGGGACCATGGGAGCCATTTTCCGCCTGCCGTTTGCGGTAACGGAGGATCTGCCAGGGACGCTGCGAGATCTGAAAGAGGGAACGTGCGGCCCTGCTGTCACCCTCTATGCGGCGCATCTTGAAGGAAGCAGAGAGTATGACCGGATAGACTATCCGGAGAAGGCAGCATTCCTTCTGGGCAATGAAGGAAACGGTCTGAGCAGGGAGATCACGGCACTTGCGGATGCGCGCGTAAGGATCCCCATGGTCGGTCCCACGGAATCCCTGAACGTCTCCGTGGCGGGAGCGATCCTGCTGTACGAGCACCTTCGGCAGAGGAGAAAATGATCCCTTTTCTTTCCGGCGGAGAAGAAGACGGCTGAGGGGAAAGATCGGTGCAACATTGCGAACAAAAAATTATAAGGCGGCGCATTTATATAACAAAATTATACAAAAAAACTGAAAAGTCCTCTTGATTGAAATCCAATTACCCTGTATAATGAAAAAACGGGACGAGACTGTCCACTGACGAAGAAATCCTATAAATCAATTTAAAGGAGATACAAAATGAAAGACATCTATTTGGTCAATTGCTGCCGTACGGCTGTCGGTTCCTTCGGCGGATCCCTGAAGGACACCCCCGCTGCTGATCTGGGCGCCATCGTGGTGAAGGCAGCCCTGCAGCGCGCGAATGTTGCCCCCGAGAACGTTGATGAGCTGATGTTCGCCTGC
>CADCPP010000125.1 GCA_902803355.1 uncultured Lachnospiraceae bacterium
CAGAGGAAGCCGCTGAAAGCGTTTCAGCCTCTTCAGATACCAAGTTCCCCGGGAAGATGGTGATCGGCGTGACCGGCGGGGTCGGCAGCGGAAAAAGCACAGTGCTGTCGATGCTTCGCGAAGATTACGGAGCGCTCATTCTGCAGGCGGATACGATCGCTGCGGAGATGATCCGTCCGGGCGGTGCTTCCTATGAAAAGGTCATTTCCCTGCTTGGAAAAGCCGTTCTCCGCGATGACGGGACGATCGACAGAGCCCGGATGAGCGACCTTGTCTTTGCCGATCCGGGGCTTTTGGATAAAGTCAATGCGATCATCCATCCGGACGCGCTTGCTGAGGTGAGAAGACGGATCAAAGAGGCAAAGGAATCGCTGATCGTTTATGAATCGGCGATCCCCGAAGAAGCCTGCTTTGACGAACTGACCGATGCCGTTCTCTATGTCTACGCGTCGGAGGATACCCGTTTTGAACGCCTGTTCTTTGGCAGAGGCTACAGCTTTGACAAAACCGAAAGCATCATGCGGCGGCAGCTCAGCGAAATGCAGTTCCGCAAGATGAGCGACGCCGAAGTGAACAATAACGGCTCCGAAGAGGAAGCGAGAGCATCTCTTGCGGAAGCCATGAAGACTATACAAGGAAAGAATCTGAGAAGATGAAGATCGTCTCGCTGGCAAGCGGAAGCAGCGGAAATGCGTTTTTGATCGATACGGAAAACGACTTGCTGCTGCTGGACGATGGCCTGTCCTACCGGAGCCTGACGGAAGAGCTGCGTGAATTAGACCGTTCTCCGGAGGAGATCTCGGCAGTTTTGCTGACACACGAGCATGCGGACCATATTTCCGGTCTGCCCGCACTGATGAAGAAGCATCCGAATATCCCCGTTTATGCTTCTTATGGCACCTTTGACGGACTGTCTAAGGAAAAGATCTTTTCCCGGATGAATATAGGCGCGTTTTGCCTGATCCATCCCGGCGAACGTTTTACCGCTGCCGGCATTGACATTCTGCCTGTGGCGACCTCACATGATACAGAAGGATCTCTGGCTTATCGGGGTGATAAGGAAAGCAGCAGCTTTGCTGTGATCACGGATCTCGGCAGCTGGACCGAAGAACTGGCAGAGAAGATGGAAGGCTTGTCCGTCCTCTGCCTCGAAGCAAATCATGACCTTCGCATGCTGGAAACGGGACCGTATCCCTATCCGCTGAAGCTGCGCATCCGCAGTGAACGAGGGCATCTTTCCAATGACGACGCTGCCGGCCTCTTGCTGCGGCTGTGGCATCCGGGACTGAAGGAAGTCCTGCTGTCACATCTCAGCAAGGAAAACAACCTGCCGGCCCTGGCTGTTCAGACCATGGTCTGCGAACTGCAGACACATGGAATCGAACCGGACCGTTTGGCTATCTCAGCCGCACCGCGGAAGGGACTGTCGCATGCCATTATTTTTTAGGAGGATCTCATGGCAGATATCCCATTGTCAGAAGGTTACAACACAAAACTCAGACGCGAAACCATCAAACGGCTGATCCTCAGCGAAGCGATCGGGACGCAGAATGAACTGACCGAGAAACTGAAAGCAGCAGGCTTTCCCACGACCCAATCCACGGTTTCCCGCGATATCCGTGAGCTGCATCTGGTCAAGATCAGCGGAAAGAACGGGAAATATTACGCCGTAACCGAAGAAAGTCAGAGCGATGCTGCGGATGAACGCTTTGAGCGGCTTTACCGGACCGTAGTCAAGAAAGCGGTCAAGGCAATGAATATCGTGGTGATCCGCACGACTGTCGGTATGGCTCAGGGCCTTTGCGTCTATCTTGACCGCATGCCTTTTGACGGCATTGCGGGTACACTGGCAGGCGATGACACGATCTTGATGATCATGGAGAGCGAAGAGACCGCCTCTGCGCTCATGGGGGTGCTGCCGCAGATGTAAGCGGATCCCCCTCATAATTAACGGGAACAGGAGGACAACATGAGCAATATTCTGGAGCTGGAACACATCTCAAAGAAATTTGATGATGATTTGGTGCTGGACGATCTTTGTCTCGAGGTCAAGGAGAACACGTTTATGACGCTTCTTGGACCTTCCGGCTGCGGCAAGACGACGACGCTACGCATCATCGGCGGCTTTACTACGCCGGATGAAGGACGCGTTTTGTTTGAAGGCCGTGATATCACCAATCTTCCGCCGAATAAACGCCATCTCAATACCGTCTTCCAGAAATACGCCTTGTTTCCGCACATGAGCGTAGGAGAAAATATCGCGTTTGGCCTCAAGATCAGCGGAAAATCCGATCAGTATATCCGTGATAAGATCCGCTACGCGTTAAAGCTCGTGAATATGGACGGTTATGAAAACCGTGATGTCAACATGCTTTCGGGCGGGCAGCAGCAGAGGATCGCGATCGCAAGAGCCATTGTGAACGAACCGAAAGTTCTGCTTCTGGATGAACCGATCGGCGCGCTGGACTTAAAGCTTCGCCAGGATATGCAGTATGAACTGATCCGCCTGAAGAACGAGCTTGGCATCACCTTCATTTATGTTACGCATGATCAGGAAGAAGCGCTGACCATGTCGGATACGGTCGTGGTCATGAACCAGGGCTATATCCAGCAGATGGGCAGTCCGGAAAGCATTTACAACGAACCCGAGAACGCTTTCGTGGCGACCTTCATCGGGGACAGCAATATCATGGGCGGCGTTATGCTGCGGGATAAGCTGGTCCGCATTCTCGGTGTGGATTTTCCCTGCGTGGATACCGGTTTCGGCACCAACAAGCCGGTGGACGTTGTCATCCGGCCGGAGGACGTGGTGCTTGCCGAGCCCGGAAAAGGCAGAATGGACGGGGTGGTCAGCCACCTGATCTTCAAAGGCGTCCATTACGAAATGGAAGTGCAGGCGGGCGGATTTGAATGGCTGGTCCAGTCAACGTCCATGTTCCCTGTCGGGCAGGAAGTGAGTCTGAATGTTGATCCGTTCAACATTCAGATCATGAACAAACCCGAATCGGAGGATGAGGAGGCCGTTGTGATCGATGTTTAAGAGAAAATGGCTCACGGCGCCGTATCTGGCCTTTATCCTCTGCGGCACCGTTATTCCCCTGATCGCCATCCTCTATTATGGTTTTACCGATCAGGAGGGATCGTTTACCCTGGAGAATATTACCGCGATCGCGGATGAGGAACATGCCAAGGCGCTGGGACTTGCCCTGCTGCTGGCCCTCATCTGCACCGTGGTCTGTCTGATCCTTGCCTATCCGGTAGGACTGATCCTGCGGAAGCATGCTTCCGGGAAAAAGGGCTTTGTCGTTTTTATCCTGATCCTGCCCATGTGGATGAACTTCCTCCTGCGCACCTATGCCTGGAAGGCTCTGCTTGCGGGCAACGGCGTGCTGAACAATACTCTCGGTGGTCTCGGCATAGGAAAACTGAATATCATCAATACGCCGGCGGCCATCGTGCTCGGCATGGTCTATGACTTTCTGCCGTTTATGATCCTTCCCATCTACAATGTGATGGTCAAGATCGACAATAACCTGATCGAAGCGGCGTATGATCTCGGCGCGTCAAAGGGGAAGGTCCTGACCAAGGTCCTCCTGCCCCTGAGTATGCCGGGGATCATCAGCGGCATCACCATGGTCTTCGTGCCTGCCGTGACCACCTTCGTGATTTCTCAGATCCTGGGCGGCGGCAAGATCTACCTGATCGGCAACATCATCGAGCAGGAATTCACGCTGAACGGCAACCGTCAGCTTGGCTCCGGTCTGTCGCTCGTCATGATGGTCTTTATCCTGATCAGTATGGCGCTGCTGAACAAATTCGATAAGAACGGGGAGGGCTCCATCATATGAAGAACTTCTGGAAACGTTTTTATCTGGTCATCGTTCTGCTCTTTTTGTACCTGCCGATCATCACGCTGATCGTCCTCAGCTTCAACAATACGAAGACGATGGGGGTGTGGAAGGGCTTTACCCTGAAGTGGTATCAGGAGATGCTCTCCAGCCCGCAGATCCTGAATGCGTTCTGCAACACGCTCTTTATCGCGCTGATCGCGGCGGTGGTCTCCACCATCGTCGGCACGATCGCCTGCGTCGGGATCATGGCGCTTTCCCGCAGACAGAGAAACACCATCCTGCAGCTGACGAATATCCCGCTCCTGAATGCGGATATCGTCACGGCGGTATCCCTGATGCTGGCCTTTGGCCTGTTTGGGATCTCCTTGAGTCTGGGCACGGTGATCTTTGCGCATATTACCTTCTGCCTGCCTTATGTGATCCTGAACGTGCTGCCGAAGCTCAGGCAGTCGGGCACCAGCACCTATGAAGCTGCGCTTGATCTTGGGGCTTCTCCGGTCTACGCATTTATGCACGTGGTCCTGCCGGATATCATGCCGGGCGTTTTTTCGGGATTCCTGCTGGCCTTCACCATGAGCCTCGATGATTTTATCATCACCTATTTCACCAGAGGCGCCGGCATCAATACGATCTCCACCCTGGTCTATTCCCAGGTAAAGGTCGGGATCCGTCCCACCATTTTCGCCCTGTCCACCGTGATCTTCGTGATCGTGCTGGTCGTGCTGCTGCTCTCGAATTTCCTGCCTGATAAGATCGCGCAGAAGAGAGAAGAAGATGCCAAGAAGGGCATCGAGCTGACGCCGGAACAGCGCCGGAAAAAGAAAACGCTGCAGCGCATCGGCTACGGACTCATGGCAGCTGTCATTGCCGTGGTCAGCATTTTCGGCGGCCGCTATGTGGGTGCCATGACCGGCAACGGCGAAGTGATCTATTTCTACAATTACGGTGACTATATCGATCCGGACCTGGTCACGGCCTTTGAGATGCAGACCGGGATCAAGGTTGTCATGGACACCTTCGATACGAACGAGAGCATGTATCCGATCGTGGAAAGCGGGCAGGTGAGCTACGATGTGATCGTAGCCGGCGATTATACCGTGGAAAAGATGATTGCGAACAAACTCCTGCAGCCTATCAATTATGAGAATATTCCGAACGCGGCCAATCTGGAACCCTCTTACATGGAGATCCTGGCAAGGACAGATCCCGGAAACACCTATATGATCCCCTATACCTGGGGAACCGTCGGGATCCTGTATAACAAGACCATGATCCCGGAAGGCCGCATCACCAGCTGGAAGGATCTGTGGGATCCGGAACTTGCCGAATACGGCATTTTGATGCAGGACAGTCTCCGCGATACCTTTATGGTCGCGGAAATGATCCTCGGCTTCGATATGAATACCAGCGATCCCGAGGAACTGCAGCAGGTGGTCGATCTGCTGATCGAGCAGCAGCCGCTCGTACAGGCTTACGAAAATGACGCGGCACGAGACGATCTGATCACGGAAGATGCCGGCATCGGCATGATCTATTCCGGCGAATATCTCTACTGCCTGGATGAGAACGAAAATCTGGACTATGTGATCCCGGAAGAGGGAACGAATGTCTGGTTTGACTGCTTTGTGATCCCCGCAAACGCCAAAAACGTGGAAGGCGCAGAGAAATTCATCAATTTCATGCTGGATGCGGAAGCCGGACTGGCGACTTTTGAATACCTGACCTATCCGAGCCCGAACTCTGCGACCATGGAACTGATCGATGAAGAGATCCGGGAAGACGAAAACGTTTTTCCGTCCCAGGAAACGCTGGATAAGTGCGATATGTACCATTATCTCGGCAAAGAGGCGGACCAGGTGCTGGCTTCCTACTGGAAGCGTTTCCGCGGAAACTGATGTCAAACAGACGATAAATGACTATCCGACAGAGATCTAACAGGAGGATATGACAATGGAAAACGAATTGAAAATGACCAAGAGCTTTCAGCCCATTCAGGAGCGCACGCTTCCGATCAACGAAATGCTGAAGGAAGTTTACCGCGCGCTGCAGACCAAGGGTTATGATCCTGTAAGCCAGATCGTAGGCTATATCATGTCCGGCGACCCGACCTATATCACCAGTTATCATGACGCGCGTTATCTGATCTCACAGGTCGAGCGTGATGAGATCCTGGAAGAGCTGCTTCGCGCCTATATCACGAATGTGATCGAAAAGGCATGAAGAGGCTGCTGGGACTGGATTACGGGTCAAAAACGGTCGGCGCAGCCGCTACTGACGGGCTGGGACTGACGGTCCAGCCGCTGGAAACGATCACCCGCAGGGAAGAAACGAAGCTGCGAAGAACGCTTGCACGGATCAAAGAGATCTGTGAAGAGCGCGGGATCGAAGGGATCGTGATCGGTCTGCCGCTCAACATGGACGGGACAGAAGGCGATCGGGCTATTCTGGCAAGATCCTTCGGAGAGGCAGTGGCAAAACGAACGGGACTTCAGGTTTTCTTTGAGGATGAACGCCTGACGACTAAAGAGGCTGACGAGATCCTGGAGCAGACCGAAGTCCCGCGCGGGGAGCGCAAGGCAGTCATCGACCAGCTGGCGGCCGTTCTCATTCTGGAAAGTTATCTTGCAAGAGAGGAGGTGAAGCATGGAAAAGATCAGATTTGAAGGAGAAGATGGGGAGACGATCGAGCTGTATGTGATCGATACCACAAAACTTGCCGGGACGGATTATCTTCTGGCTTCCGACGTGGAGGCAGGAGACGGAGAGTGCTACATTTTTAAGGATGTTTCCGCGGAAGGCGATGCGGAGGCAGTGTACGAACCGGTAACAGATGACAATGAACTTGACTATTTGCTCAGCGTGTTTGCCGAGCAGCTTGAAGACATCGATCTGCAGTTCTGAAAATTGAAGAGAGGAGGAGTGCCATGAGCAAACTCCGCATTATCCCGCTGGGCGGTCTGGACCAGATCGGGATGAATATTACCGCATTTGAATATGAAAACGACATTATCGTAGTGGACTGCGGCCTGGCGTTTCCCAGTGATGACATGCTGGGGATCGACCTGGTCATTCCGGACGTCACTTATCTTGAAGACAATCTTGACCGGGTGAGGGGCTTTTTTATCACGCACGGTCATGAAGACCATATCGGTGCTCTGCCGTACATCCTGCGCAAGGTCAATGTTCCCATCTACGGGACCAAGCTGACCATGGCGCTGATCGACGGCAAGCTGGAAGAGCAGGGGCTGGAAAATACCGCGAAGAGGAAGATCGTTACCTATGGGCAGACCGTGACCACGGGCTGCTTTAAGGTGGAGTTTATCCGGACCAATCACAGCATCGTGGACGCGGCTGCTTTCGCCATCACCTGCCCTGCCGGAACAGTCGTGCATACCGGCGACTTTAAAGTCGATTACACCCCGGTCTACGGCGATCCCATCAACCTTGCCCGCTTTGCCGAACTGGGGCAGCAGGGCGTGCTGGCCATGCTCTGCGATTCCACAAACGCGATCCGGGAAGGCTTTACCATGTCCGAGCGGACAGTGGGAAGGACCATTGATGCCATCTTTTCCGAAAACCAGAACAGCCGGATCATCGTGGCGACATTCGCCTCCAATGTGGACCGCGTGCAGCAGATCATCAATACCGCGGTACGCTACGGCCGGAAAGTGGCAGTGGACGGACGCAGCATGGTCAGGATCCTGAGCACAGCCACCGGCGTCGGCTATATCGACATTCCGGAAGAAACACTGGTTTCCCTGGAGGATATC
>CADCPP010000126.1 GCA_902803355.1 uncultured Lachnospiraceae bacterium
CACCTGCTCGGTCGCCGAGCTCTTTTCCACTTCATTGGCGTCCCTGTCCAGAACATAGGGATCGTGCCCGCCGCGGAAATGCAGGAAAGTATACGCGTTCTCATAGCCTCCGTCAGACAGGCCCTTTTCCGAGATGCCCTGGTAGTATTCCTCATCATTCCAGGCAACGGGCGTGGAGTCGGCATCATAGCTCACAAACGAGGAAAACACCTGCGTGGACACATCGATCATCGGCTTAAACAGCTGAGGGACTGCTTTATAGACGGAAAGCAGCAGCATGTTGAGCGTCAGATAGCCGGTATTGGTCACCGTGTAGCCGGTATAGGTAGCCAGGTTGTCCGCAAGGCCGTAAAAAACGCTGCCGCTCCGGTAGGAATAGAAATTGCCGGCGTAGAATCTCAGATGATAGCCTGCGTCCTTCAGATCGTGAAGAAGCGGCGAGGTCGGATAGACCCGGCGGAAGAAATCCTCCGGCGTTCCCGAAAGATCCGCGTCCTGGCCGGCCATGATCGTAGGGGCGCCGGGGAAGGTGCGGCTGTAAAGCGAAAGATTGTCGCGGTAATAGGTAAAGCCGGTAAGAGGGGCGTAGAACGTGCGGTCGCTTCTTAAGATCCTGTCCGTATAGTCGATATCCAGGCGGTCCAGCACGATCACGTAGATATTGCTTTTTGAGGCGGCGTCAAACATGCCGTCCGCGCAGAGATAGCTCGCCGCGAGCATGGCATCGTTTTCATCGGCCTCGCCCCGGGGGCTGCCTTCTTCCTGCGCAGCCGCCGCAAAACGGTCCAGGGTGATCTTCGGCAGATTGGAGACAAAGCCTGCGATCTGCATGCCCAGCAGCATGACCATGAGGATGACAACGCCCGTGCGGAGCGTTTCGTCGGACCTTAACCATTTCAGGGCCAGCAGCAGGATCAGCACGAGTGCCGCGATCCAGATGAGCAGATTAAGAACTGCCGGAAAGCCCAGTTCAAAGGCCTCCCGGTCATCCCCGGCAAGATTCTTTGCCCCGTTTAAAAAGGTGCTCTGCACATATCCCATCAGCGTGAGCCAGACAAACACTGCGGCGATCACGCAGCTGATCTTCCCGCCGGGAAGATAGATGAGCAGGGCCGCAAGCAGCATCATGCCGAGGCTCACCAGCAGGATCCAGGGCGCGAAATCCCTGAAATTAAAGAGCAGTTCTACGCGGTTTGCTGCAAAGACCTCGGTCACGCTGAAAAAACAAAAGGTCAGGGCAAACACTGCTCCGATGAGCAGTGCCGGTCCCAACCTTGATCTGTTGACAGAACCAGTCGATGTATCCGCCATGAGGTATGATCCCCTTCGTTTTTGCAGAATAAAGCACAATTCACGCCATTTTTATTATACCCGCAGGAAGAAGGATTATCAAGTCTTTCCTGAAGACGGTCGGCCTCAGGTTTCCGCTATTGTCTACCTCTCCGGCCCCCTGCCGGAGCGATACGCGCGGATGGAGATGGTCTCGCCGGGCTCAACGCTGCTTGTGACCCAGGTATTGCCGCCGATCACCGCGTCATGGCCGATCTTCGTATTTCCCCCGAGCACGGTCGCCCCGGAATAGATGACCACCCGGTCTCCTACGTCCGGATGCCGTTTGATCCCCTTGACCGGGGTGCCGTCCGGGTTCAGTTCGAAGCTCTTCGCCCCGAGCGTCACATGCTGATAAAGCTTTACGTGCTCGCCGATCGTGGTCGTCTCACCGATGACCACCCCCGTCCCGTGATCGATGAAGAAATACGGACCGATGGCCGCGCCGGGATGGATGTCGATCCCCGTCCGGCTGTGCTCGATCTCCGTCATCATGCGGGGTACCACCGGGACCTTTAAGAGGTAGAGCTCATGTGCCAGGCGGTAGGTCGTGATCGCCGGGAAGGCCGGATAGGTCAGGATGACTTCATCCGTGCTCACGGCTGCCGGGTCGCCCTCATAAGCCGCCTGGATATCTGTCCGGATCAGCGCCTCGATCTCGGGCAATTTTTCATCGATAACAGCACATTTATCCGTCGCATCATCGTCTTCCAGGAAATATTTCATCGATCTGATCAGGGAATCGCGAAACTGCTCCTCTTCCTTTGCGCGTTTTTCCTCTGCATCCACGCATGTCTCTCCGAAATGCAGCGGAAACAGCGCCGCGAAAAAGTGCGCCAGCGCCTCATTGACTGTATCTTTCAGCCCCAAATAATTCTTCTCCACAGATCATTCTCCTCTGACAAAACGGACTGCCTTTCCGGGGAAAGACAGTCCATATCATAATACAGAAAAAACCGGTTTTCAAGCGTTTCCGCCGCACTTTACACTCTCACGTCAAGGGGCAGAATAATCTGTTTTTCCGCGTCGTTCTCCTTATAGCTCAGCAGTGTGCGGAGGCCTTTGTGAATGACCTTGCCCGGCTCAAGCTTCGTCATGGCGCGGTACTCCCGGTAGCGCTGTTTCTGCTCCTCCGTGTAAGAACCGGGATCATCCGAGGTAAGGAACACGCTTCCGCAAAGCGCGTCCACCTTCGAGAGCAGGGCCTTCTGCTTTTCTGAGAGCTTCAGATTCTCCGTACGCAGGAATAAAACGTCCGGATCGCAGCCGAAAGCATAGCCATCCAGCGGCTGGCGGTTGATGGTATCCGTCATGGAGCGTTTGGTAGATACACGCTCCGGGTGCGCGATGTGCATGTACAGTTTATCGTCCCAGTCAAGGCTCACGTCGCAGCCGATGCGGCAGTAGTCGACGAGCCCG
>CADCPP010000127.1 GCA_902803355.1 uncultured Lachnospiraceae bacterium
ACCGCTTTCCTCTTGTAATTATAGCTGTAGTGCATAAAAATACCCTCCTTACTGGTTTGTCCAGTAAAGAGGGTACATATCACGCAGCCGGAGCGTTTTTGTGTTGCAGAGCTTCTGTTCTTCTGAAGCTCTTTTGTGTTATTCGCCTTTGGTCACGGCGTCGAGCGTGCAGCCCTTGCCAAATTCAAAGGTGTCTTTGTAGCGGGTCAGGTTGCCGGTCACGGTGATGGTATCGCCTTCCGCCAGATCCTTGGCGCCTTCGCCGCTGAGGCGGTAGGCTTCCATCGGATACTCTTCCAGTCCGGCCACCACGAAGTCGACCGTGATGTTCTGGTACTCATCGCTCCAGGCAGACGGAATGTTCGTGATGACGCCGGTCAGGGTCTTCAGGCCTTCGAAGGATTCGCCGGATTCCAGCTGATAGACATCGAGGACAGTCTTGACATCAGGCAGAAGTTCCGCCGGGATCAGCTTGCAGCCCTTGTCGAATTCGATGGTGCCCTTGTAGTTCTTCAGGGTACCGAAGACCGCGATCGTATCGCCCACAGCCAGCTTATCCGCGCCTTCGCCGCTGAGGCGGTAGCACTGGATGACCTTATCCTCCATGCCGTCCACGATCATGTTGACGGTGATATTCTTGTACTCCTCGCTCCAGGGGGTCGGGATCTCGCTGATCACGCCGGCCAGCACGGTCGGGTTCTTCTGGGCCTGGCCGTCTTCCAGCGTATAGGCTTCTTCCACGGTCTTCGCCAGATTCAGGATCTCGCCCATGCCGACAAGCACGCAGCCCTTGTCAAATTCAATGGTGCCCTTGTAATTCTTGATGATGCCTTCCACGGTGATCTTGTCGCCGACAGCCAGCTTGTCCGCGCCTTCGCCGGAGAGACGGTAGCACTGGATGACCTTATCTTCCATGCCGTCCACGATCATGTTGACGGTGATGTTCTTGTACTCCTCGCTCCAGGCGGTCGGAATCTCGCTGATCACGCCGCACAGGCGGTAAGCTTCATTCGTCGCCTCGCCGTCTTCCAGTTCATAAGCCATGTTCACGATCTGGTCATAGCGGCTGATCACCACGCCCTTCGGCAGCATGTGCGCAAATTCCACGCTCAGCTTGTTGCCGGCGGCATCTTCCACGGTGCCGGTCAGGACATATTCGGTGTCGGCAGCCGCGGACTTGTTGACCACCACGGTCCAGCTCTTGCCGTCTTCGGCCTTGGTCGGGACAGCGTCTTCGGTATTGGTCTCCCAGGTGACCGGGTATTCATCCGCGCCGATCTTGATCACGCCGGTCAGGACGTAATCGTCAGCGGTTTTTACGGGGTTGTCCTTGTAGATCGCCCGCAGGTATTTCTGGGCCGCGGTCACGCCTTCCAGCGGATCGGCCGTAGTCGGGGCCTCAGTAGGGGCCGGGGCAGAGGTCGGCGCTTCCGTCGTCTGCGGGGCTGCCGTAGAGGACGGAGCCGGCTCGGCACCGCAGCCGATAAGGCCGAGGCACAGCACTGCCGCAAGAAGAAATGCTAACGTTTTTTTCATGATTTGCTCCTTTTTCAGTCGCTGATTGTAATATTTTCTGCGCTGAAAACAATGATCTGACAATCACCGTCGTAGCGGCCGATCAGGCCTTTGACGTCGATCGTTTTGCCTTCGAAGGCGTCGGCGGTGATCAGGTTCTTGTTTTCATCATAAAGTACTTTCGTACGGACGGTCACTGCCGTTCCGCCGCAGTCGCAGTGCAGGGTCATGGCACCGTTCTGGGAACTGTCCGGGTCGGTGGTCGTACGGACCTCCAGAACCTTCAGTCCCTTCATCTCCAGGGAAGTATCGATCAGGAATTCCGCGTAGGGGAATTCTTCTTCCTCTCCCTCTTCCGTCTGGATCCGCACAGTTCCTTCCGCGAAGGTCTTTGCGTCGGTCAGGACATAGGCGGGCTGAACACCGTCCCCGAGTTTCTGAATGTTTCCGGGGTCGTCAGGCCGCATTTCCCGGTACTTCACATCCGCGATCTGCCAGGTGCCGCCGGTCTCGTAGTACTGCACCGAGCCAACGATGCGCACCCTGTTGCCGGCGGTTAAGATCTCCAGACCGCCTCCGGACAGATTGTAGCCGAAGAAGATGGAAATGCCCTCGTACAGCCCGGTCTCGGGATCGAATTCTTCCACATAAGCCGTACTGCCGCTCACCTGGATCACGTTTCCTTCAAAAGCGACTTTCCGGCTTTCGTAGTCCTTCGTGTGCAGGCGGAGCTCCCGTAAGGTCAGCTCAATGGCATCACCGTAGAAGAAATCGGGATCCGGCTTTCCGGAATAGATGTTCAGCTTCAGCGTACGCGCCTGGTTTAACGCCGCCATGGCAATGCTTGCGTAGCGGTTCTGGCCGGTGCCGTTGGAGATCGCAAGGCCGCTTTGCAGGATCTCGATATTGAGATTCCTCCAGGGGCCATCTGCCGTTTCCTTATACCAGACCCAGACCAGATAGCGGCCGCCTGTTGAATCGATATTCCAGTGTTCGTCATCCGATTCGATCAGGATTTCTGCCGCTTTTTCCAGTTTTTCACGGGTAAAACGCGACGCCGCCTTGCCGTATTCCTCGATCTTGCCCGTGGATTCCGGGGTATTGAGGGCGAGGAATCTTGCTTTCAGCTCACCGTCCCCGATCATGCTCTGCGGAACGTTGAAATGCACCGTGTCACCGTCAACAAAATTGCGGACCGTCACCTTCTGCTTCGCGCTGGCTGAGTGCATATCCAGCCCGATCTCGCCTGCATAGTCATGCTCTTCGAATGCAGCTGCGGAAGTTTCCGGCTTCTCCGTTTCTTTTGTGCTTTCCGGAACCGCCGCGGAGGATGACGTCTCCGCGGGCGTTCCGGTCATGCCGGTCGGACCTGAAGGCGTCTGCGCGCACCCGGCCAAGAGGCAGAGCGCAAGCAGAGCGGCCGTCAGGCGAAGCGGCTTATTCACTGTATTCGCACTCTTCCACTGCTTCTTCGAAGGCGGCTTCGATCTGATTGTCGATATCCGACGTCAGAACAAGGCATTTCTTCATCAGAGCAGCGACCTGATCACGGGCCGTGGAGGATCCGTTGAAAGCAGGGGAAACATAATAGGCATCAGCCTGCTCAAGGCAGATCTTGGCCGACAGGAAAGCGATGTTGTCATAGCCGTCCGCATTGGCCAGCTTTTCGGCGTAGAAGGCGTTTTCTTTCGCGGATTTCAGCACGGGCACATAGCCGGAGGAAGCCGCAAATTCAGCCTGGAAATCGGAGTTGGTGGTCAGGTATTTCACCAGCAGCCAGGAGGCGATCACTTCCTGAGGGTTGTCCTTCAGGAAAATGCAGACGTCGGGACCCTGGGAGATGACCTTCGGGGCAGCCGGATCGACCTGAGGGATCATGGCGATGCCGACTTCGAACGGATACTTGCCGTCGTCGCCTTTTGCCGGACGCTGATAGGTCGCACCGGCGGAGGAGCCGATGGACATGTAGCTGTGCGGATCCTTGTCAGTGGTGAACAGGCCGGAGGTGTAGGCACCGTACAAGCCCTGGGTGGTCAGATAGCCCTTGTTGTACCAGTCGTTGAATTCCTTCACGAAGGCACGGTTGGTCTCGTTGTTGAAGAGATAGTGGTCGCCGGTCGCACTGGTGTACGGGCTCTTGTACTGTTCGCACATGGTGATGAACCAGTTGGATTCGGAGTCGTAGCCGAGAGGGATGCAGTTCGGGTCGATCTGTTTGATCTTCTCGCAGAGGGCCTTCATTTCGTCCCAGGTCTTGGGGACGCTCAGGCCGTTGGCATCAAAGAAGGTCTTGTTGTAGTACAGGACTTCCGTCGACTTGGAGAACGGCATGGTGTACATCAGGCCGTCGCCGAAGGAGGCGCCTGCTTCATAGTAGCCGCCGATAAAGTCGGCGATCTGCGCATCCGTCAGGCCGAGCTGTCCGCCGGCACCATCGGATTCGGTGCTTTCGATCAGGCCGTCAAGCTGCACGGTCGCCTTCGCCATGTTGTACAGGGCAACGTGGTCCGGATAGCAGTACGCGATGTTCGGCTGGGAACCGACATTGATCTCGGTCTTGATCTGATCGCGGATGTCATCATAGCTGCCCATAACGGTCGAAGTAAAGTCAACCGTGATGTTCGGGTAAGTCTTATTGAACTCCGCAATGTATTCCTTGAGGAGGTCCTGCTTATCCTGGCTCATGTTGTGGTAGAAGCGGATCGTCACGGCGCTGCCGTCATAGCCGCCTGTCGGAACCTTGAAGTTGGTCTCCTTTACGGGAGCTGCCGTAGATTCCGGGGTCTGCTGACTCTCCACCGGCTTGGTGGGAGCAGAGGTGGGGTCGGTGTTGCTGCCGCAGCCGGCAAGCAGGCCGATGACCATCATGCCCGCCAGCAGCATTGCCGCAAGTTTTTTCATTTTCATTTGCTTTTCCTTCCTTTTATATGTTTTTGAAATAAAGCACTTAACCCTTGATGCCGCTCCGGCTGACGCCCTTCATAATGTACTTGCGAAGGAAGACGAAGACCAGGAACAGCGGTGCGGAGACCAGGGCGACGGCCGCCATCTGAACGGGATAATTGATGTCGCCGGAGGCTTCTTTGAAGGCGTTGCGAAGGCCGTTGGTGATGAGGCGGTGGGCTTCATCATTGGCGACCAGCTGAGGCCAGATATAGGAGTTCCACGCCCCCATCATCTTCAGAATGGTGATGGAGATGAGGGTCGGCAGGGACAGCGGGATCATGACCGTCCACAGGTACTTCAGGTCTGATGTGCCGTCCACCTTCGCTGCCAGATACAGTTCATCCGGGATCTGGAGGAAGTTCTGGCGCAGCAGGTAAATGTAGAAGATGCTCACCAGGAAGGGGACGATCAGGACGGTATAGGTATTGATCCAGCCGAAGGTGGTCACCGTCGCGTAGTTCGTGATGGTGAACAGCTCGCCGGGGATCATCATGGTAGCCAGAAGTCCCGCAAAGAGGACGTTCTTGCCCTTGAACTCCAGACGCGCGAAGGCAAAGGCCGAAAGCACCGTGATGACCAGGGACAAAAGGGTCGAGACCACGCCCACATACAGCGTGTTCAGGAACAGTCTGCCCAGCTGGGCGGTGGTAAACGCGTCACGGTAGTTCGTCCACAGGATGTGTCTGGGCCAGAAGGTCGGCATGCTCAGCCGGTATTCATCCAGACTCTTCAGGGATGAGTTGATCATCCAGTAGAAGGGGAATAAAACGATGACTGCCATTACGGCCAGGAAAAGATAGATCAGGATCTTGCCGATGATCTTCGCGACTCTCTGCTTGGAGGTCACATCATTCATGTCCTTTTCCTGCATGGTTTTAATCTCAGCCATGGCGCCCTCCTTAATAATGCACCTTCTTGTTGGAGACCCTCAGGTTGATCAGGGTCACCACAAGAATGATGCCGAAGAGGATGATGGCCGCCGCCGAGGCGCGGCCCTGCTGGTTCGTGGCTAACGCGTCGTAAATGAACCCGACCATGGTATTCAGACGCTTGGCATCGTGGGCGGGGCCCATGCTCGCGCCGAAGATACCGACGATGCTCGTGTATTCCTTGAAGCCGCCGATGAAGCCGGTGATGATGACGTAGGCCAGCATCGGGCCGAGCAGCGGCACCGTGATGCGCCAGAAGATGCGGCTCTTGCTGGAACCGTCGACTTTTGCCGCTTCATAGTACTGCTTGTTGATGCTCTGCAGGCCGGACAGGAGGATCAGGATCTTGAACGGCAGCGCGTTCCATACGATGTAGATGACCATGACGGTCATATTCGCGAAGTAGGTGGAGCCGTAGTTGATCCAGTTGACCCGCGTCCCGCCGAAGAATTCGATCACGTTATTGACGATGCCGGCGGTGACCACGATCTCATTTTCCGTGCCGTAGAAACTGCCGACGATATTGAACATGGCCGCGAAGACCATGCCGATAGCGATGGAGTTCGTGACATAGGGCAGGAAGAAAATGGTCTGCAGGGGCTTCTGAAGAAACTTGATCGAATTCAGGGCCACGGAGATCAGCAGCGCGAGGAAGGTCGATACGGGCACCGTGATCAGGCAGAGCAGCATTGTTGTCTTCAGGCACTGCAAAAATCGTTTATACTGGATGACCTTGACGAAGTTGGCCACCCCGATGCTGAAGGTCTCTCCTCCTGCTTCCTTTAATCCGCTGTAACCGTCCAGGAAAGCCATTCTCACCGTATTGATGATGGGCCAGACCGTAAAGATCGCCAGCAGGACCAGGCAGGGAAGCAGGTAGACCCACGCTTTCCATTGCTGTTTGCTTTCTACCATGGCTTATTCCTCTTCGGCGGCCTTTTCCTGGCCGGGCAGCAGGATGCGCGTTTCCGACTCTTTCTCGAAGATGAAGAT
>CADCPP010000128.1 GCA_902803355.1 uncultured Lachnospiraceae bacterium
ATGATCGACGCTAAAGAAGCCAAACAGAGACTTATAGACGGCAACCTGAAGTACCTGGGAGCGGACACCGCTTTTGGAGACGTTTCATCTGCTATTCGCAGAGATACAGCTCAGAACGGGCAGCATCCGTACGCTATAGTTATCACATGCTCGGATTCGCGGGTGATACCTGAAAACATATTCTCCGCGGGTATTGGCGAACTGTTCGTGGTCAGAGTTGCCGGCAACGTCATAGATGATCATCAGCTTGGAAGCATTGAGTATGCTGCTGACCATCTGGGGACCAAGCTTATTGTTGTGCTTGGCCATACCGGATGCGGTGCTGTCGATGCGGCCATAAAAGGTCATGCCGGCGGATTCATCGACTCGATCATCAAGGACATATCGCTTGCCATAGGCGGCGAGACCGACGCATTCAAAGCGAGCTGCCTCAATGTGAAGCATGGCGTGGAAGTGATAAGGCATGAGCTGGAGATCCATCCGGTGCATGACCCTGAGGGACTCGCGGTCATGGGAGCGATCTACCATATAGACGACGGAAGGGTGGAATTCCTGGACTGAGAAGGAGGACTTATGAGCTCAATAGATATCAGACTTGTCGGGATAACCGACCTCGATACTGACTGCGTAGTGAACGCGGCAAACAGCAGGCTGGCCATGGGCAGCGGTGTCTGCGGCGCCATTTTCAGGAGCGCGGGCGTCCGCAAGCTGACTGAAGCCTGCGACGCGATAGGCGGCTGCCCGACGGGCAAGGCGGTCATCACTCCGGGATTCGATCTCAAGGCAAAATACATCGTCCACACGGTTGGGCCTGTATGGCAGGGAGGCACGAACAATGAGCCGGCAAATCTTTACAGCTGCTATAAGGAGTCGCTCGACAGGGCAAAGGAGAACGGATGCCATTCCATAGGCTTCCCGCTCATTTCGTCGGGCATCTTCGGATATCCGAAGGCAAAGGCCTGGGAGGCGGCTCTCAGCGCGTGCCGCGACTGGATCGCTGAGAATCCTGACTATGACATGGACATCGTCTTTGCCGTGCTGGATAAGGATATACTTGAAATGGGCAAGAACATTGCCGGCATGAGCAAGACAGGGTGGTAACAATCGGATACCGTTGTTGCATTATCGCGGTCTATACCGCATAATAAAAGTGTAAGTGCTGTTATTGAATGATCATTGGTTAAAAAAGGAGGGCTTTCCCATGAATGATGCTATAATCCTGTTGAACAAGACTAAGGAAGCTGTGACCGGTCTCATCGACGGTCTGTATCAGGCTGCGAAAAACAGTGGACTCCCGATCGAAAGAGACGCTCTTGCTACCGAATTTGAGGCTATCGCGACATATCTTTCCGGCGCGGACAATGATGTATCGAATAACGAGATCGGCATGCTGAACTTCATGTTCGATCTTAATCTGGGCCCTGCAGACATGCCGCAGCTGCTCAGCCTCCTCAACGGTATGTATAAGCCGCTCATGGTAGACCTGCAGATGCCGGGCTGGCTGATCGCCAAGGCTCTGGATGAGGCTAACAACTTCAAGCAGGCTACTAATCTGTATATCGCTACTGTTGAGATCATGATGCAGATGTTCTCTGCGTCCGACGGAAACATGGACGCGAAGGAAGCGCAGTTCATACAGGAATTCCTGAACAGACTGAAAGCAGACAGATAAAGCTGTCGATCGACCGTGCTTCGACACGGGTTTATCATCAGATCTGTATAGAGGCCGGGGGCGTAAAACTGTCTCCGGCTTTTTCTTATATTTTGATAATTGAGTTCAGACTGCATATGGCAGATGGTATAATATATGCGTAAAAAACGCCCAATTCCAAAAGAGACTAGGAGGTCGATATGGAACTATCCGCAAAATTTTTTGATCAGTTCGAGAAGAACTGGGCGCTGCTAAGCGCGGGTCCTAAGGACGATCACAACACTATGACTATCAGCTGGGGCAGCACGGGCTCCCTCTGGGACAAGCCGATCGTTACAGTCTATGTGAAGCCTAACAGGTTCACGCACAAATTCATGACTGAGAACGAGTACTTCACGGTCAGCTTCTACCCTGAGGACAAGCACGATGCTCTCCTGAAGATGGGCACCACAACGGGCAGACATCACAACGACAAGGACGCCGCGGCCGGCCTGACGGTAAAGGATCTCGGGAAGGCCGTGACTTACCAGGAAGCTGAGTTCACCTTCCTCTGCCGCAAGATCTTCTGGGGAGACATGATCACCACGCACATGCCTGCGGAGATCGTTGAAAAGTATTACACACCTGAAGAACCGCACACACTTTACATCGGTGAAGTGGTCGAGGTGATCAGGTAAAGATGAGCCGTGGGACACGGCAGATATTTCTAAGCAACTAAAGGGTAAAAATGGCAAATAATTTAGATGATTTTGAAAGCGGCGTAGCAGTAGCTGAGGCGCCGGAAGAAGAACAGGCTGAAGCCGAAGAAAAGAAAGAAGACCAGACCGAAGGTGCGGACTCCGATGTCGATATCGGTTTTGACATGGAATGGGAAGTCGAGACCGAGCCGGCGGAGCCTGAGGTGGAGACCGTGACCGAAGAGACGGTCGTAGAGGAATACTACGAGCCGGGCTATCGCAGAGGCTATGATCCGCGCGTCGACAACAACTATAAGCAGGACTACGGCGGAAATAACGGAGGCTATGGACAGGGTTACGGCCGCGGATTCGGACAGGGATATTATCAGGACCGCAGGATCGCCAGAAGGCTCAACAAGCACGTCTATACATGGGTGCTGTCGTTCTTCCTGGGCTTATACGGTGTTGACAGGTTTGCGCGCGGACAGATGGGGCTTGGCATGCTCAAGCTACTTACTTTCGGTGGGTTCGGATTCTGGTATCTG
>CADCPP010000129.1 GCA_902803355.1 uncultured Lachnospiraceae bacterium
CCGCCCACGGCATTTAAGGCACAGACCAGCACCACTGCCGCGTAGACGATGTTATTCACCAGGCGGGTGGAAGGGTTGGTCAGACTTGAATAAAAGACCGCTTTCATGCTGACGCCGTGCAGGCGCTCATTTACCTCGTCAAACTGCGCAAGGCTGGCCGCCTCGTGCCCGAAGGACTGGATGACCTTCATGCCGTCAATGCTTTCATTGATGAGGGCCGTTTCCTCGCCCCGGGTCTCCGACTGCGCCTTGAAGTAGCGGCTGGTACGCTTCACGATAAAGCCTGCCACAAAGATGGAAAACGGCGTGAGCAGGACCACGATGGCGGCCACGGCCAGGTTCAGCCGCAGCATGATCACCAGGATCCCTGCAATCATGATCACGCCGGTAAAGAGCTGAGAAAAGCCCATCAACAGGCCGTCGCCCACGGTATCCGCGTCCGAGATGATGCGGCTCACCAGATCCCCGGTCGGATGACGGTCAAGGTAAGAAAGCGGCAGATGCTTCAGCTTCGCGATCGCTTCATCGCGAAGGTCATGCACCACCGAAAAGGTCAGTTTATTCCCGGCAAAGGCAAGGCCCCACTGCGCGATGGCTGAGACGCCCACCACGATGCCGATCTTAAGCAGGGCCCGCGCGATCACGGCAAAGTCCACCGCACCGGCATCCACCATCGCGTCGATGGCATCCCCGGAAAAGACGGGAACGAGCAGCTGCGCCGCGCAGACGAGCGCCGCGCAGACCAGGCTCAGGATAAAGAAGATACGGTACGGCCGGATATACGACAGCATGCGCCGCAGCGCGCTGCGGCTTCGTTTCTTTTCTTCAGGCGAAAGCTTCTTCCTGCTCATGCACCTCATCTCCTTTCCTGAACTGGCTCTCATGGATCTCCCGGTAAACGGGGCAGGTCTCCATCAGTTCATCATGTTTTCCTTTTCCCGCAAGCTGTCCGTCCTCCAGCACCAGGATCTGGTCCGCGTGGCGCAGGCTGGACGTGCGCTGAGAGACGATAAAGACGGTCGTTCCTTCCGGCAGGGTCCGAAGAGACCGCCGCAGCGCTGCATCGGTCGCATAGTCGAGTGCGCTCGAGGAATCATCCAGGATCAGGATATCCGGTTCCATGACGAGCGCCCGCGCGATGGTCAGGCGCTGGCGCTGCCCGCCGGAGAAATTCCGGCCGCCCTGCTCCACGGGCTCATCCAGGCCAAGCGGCTTTTCTTTCACAAACTCCGCCGCCTGCGCCAGCTCAAGCGCCCGCCAGAGCTGATCATCGGAGGCATCCGCATTTCCCCACAGCAGATTGGAGCGGATGGTCCCGGAAAAAAGCTGGGCCTTCTGCATGACGATGCCGATATGCCGCCTTAAGGTCGCTTTTGTCCAGTCCTCGATCGGACGTCCGTTCAGGAAAATTTTCCCGCTGCTCGTCTCATAAAAACGAGGAATCAGCTGGACAAGCGTGGATTTTCCGCTGCCGGTCCCGCCGATCACGCCGATCGTCTGTCCGCGCAGCGCCGTAAAGCTGATGTCATGAAGGCTCTCTCCTGCCGCCCCCGCATAGACCATGCTGACGCGGTCAAAGCGCACGGCTTCAGCTGTCTGCTCCCTCCGCTTGCCCGCCTTTTCCACCAACGTCTCCGGATCCTGCCCTGCCGCAGCCATCTTTCTGCTTTCCCATACCGCCGCGTCCTTTTCCGGGTACTTCGTTTTCGGTTCCGTCTCCAGCACCTGCTCCACCCGCTTCATGGACGCGATGGCCTTGGCGATCGTCACGATCAGATTCGCCAGCTTCACCAGTTCCACCAGGATCTGGTTCATGTAGTTGATCAGCGCCACCACGTCACCGGAGAGCAGCACGCCGCCCTGCACATTTTTCGCCCCCATCTGCAGGATCAGGATAATGCAGAGATTGACCGTCACATAGGTGAGAGGGTTGGTGAGCGCGGCGATCCGCCCTGTCTTAAACTGAGCCGCCTGCAGCGCGCCGTTGACCGCGTGAAAACGTCCCTCTTCCCGCTCTTCCATCCCGAAAGCCCGGATCACGCGCACGCCGTCCAGATTATCCCGGGCGGAACCGGTCACCTCATCAAGGCGGTTCTGGATCCCGCGGTACTGCGGGGACGTGATCCTCATGATCCCGACCACGATCAGGGTCAGGACCGCGATCCCGATAACAAAGATCAGCGCGATCTTCGGGGAGATAGCAAAGGCCATCACCGCGGCGCCGATGACCACGAAAGGGCTGCGCAGAAAGAGGCGAAGGAAGAGGTTGACGCCATTCTGCACCTGGTTGATGTCGCTGGTCATGCGGGTCACGAGCGTGGCTGTTCCCACACTGTCCATTTCCGCAAAGCCCAGACTCTGGATGTGGTCAAAGAGCTGCCAGCGCAGCTTGGTGGAAACGCCTGTGGCTGCGCGCGAGGCAAAGAACTGAGCCGTAAAGGAGCAGAGCAGGCCGATCAGTGCCATCAGCACCAGCAGTCCGCAGTTTCTCAGGATAAACCCCTGATCTCCGTTCGCGATCCCCACATTGATGATGCGGGCAACCACCAGCGGGACCAGCAGGTCAAATGTCGCTTCGAGCATCTTAAAGAGCGGAGCCAGAATGCTGTCTCCGCGATGCTCCTTCATCAGTTTCATCAGGTATTTCAAGAGGCGTTCCTCCTCATCAGTTTCCCGTACACTATAGCATGGAAACCGTGCCGCCGCAAGTGCGGGCGGCAGCGGAAAACGCTGCCGGCATGCCTAAAAAAACGCGGCGGAGCGCCCGGGCGCTCCGCCGTATTGTTATTGTCC
>CADCPP010000130.1 GCA_902803355.1 uncultured Lachnospiraceae bacterium
GGGGACAGAAGAGGTTTATGTGATAGATCTTAAGACCTTTGCGATTCAGGAGTGCTCAGGAGAATTCGGCAGGCTGCTGGCATCAGTCGACTATTTTCAATTTGAGACGCATATGACCTATGATGCGGCTACACATATCACTGTGGTCAATACGGATGAGAAGGTCGTGCTCTTTGATAAGGATAAAGCTGTGATCAGTCAGGCCGGCGACGGCAGTTATGAGATCATATCAGCGTCTGTTGCGGGCGACGGCAAGTATTTGCTGGCGCTTTGCAGTGACGATCAGATAAGACGCTTCGATCTGAAGACGGGACAGCTTCTCGGCAGATGTGACGTGGGTTATGATTGTTCATCGCTATTTCAGCATGTAAGCTGGGCCGGCACAGATAAGGGATTTACGTTAATGATGATCGAAAATGACTGCACTTTCCTGATCAGCGAAGATGACTGGGTAATATCGGCGTTGATTCCGAACTGTACAGCTTATCTTCCTTCAGAGGATCTCTTTGTATTCATTCCTGACCGCTTTATAAATGGCAATAAAGCCGGAGGATTTAAAAGACATACGGCAGAGACCCTTAAGGAGTACGGAAGAGAGATCCTTGGAGAGTGGGAACTGTCAGAAACACAGAAGATGCAGTACGGCATTAAATAGCTGACGACGGTATCTCTTCCGGCAGGCAGGCGCTCACAGCTCCCTGATCTGCTTGCTGTAAAGCATGAACAGGGCCGTAACCGCAAAACCAAGCGAACAGGCGATCAGCAGAACGCTGCTGCCGAGGCCTTCCAGGACCGCACCGGCCAGCACGGACGCGATGGGGATCATGCCCTGCGAGCCGATGCTGGTGAGGCTGTTGACCTTGCTCAGCTTGTCCTTGTCAACGATACGCATGATCGCTGTACTGACCGGGATATTGAAGCAGGAGATCAGAAAGCCGATCAGGATGCTCCCCAGGCAGAGGGCAATGAGAAATGCATTGATCTGCGTTCCGCGGTCCACAAAGATCACGTAACAGACGGAAAGACCGATCATGACGGCAGCCGTGTAACAGAGCAGGCGGGAGACCTTCCGCCCGCATTTGTCTGCCTGCGGGCGGCTGCTGAGGATGGCCGCACCAAGCAGCGAACTGATACCGATGCACACGCTGAATACAGAGGACCAGAGCTCGGGCGTCAGAACCGTGTCAAAGAGATAGGACGGTGCGCTCGCCAGGTCCGTTTTGATAAAGTACGGAAGAAAATTTCCGGTCACCGGCTCGAAGAAAAAATTGATGAACAGGACGGCAGCGAGCAGCATCAGGATCGCCTTTTGGGTCTTCAGATATGCGATGCCGTCCTTCATATCGTGCAGCGCGAGCCGGAGCGTCAGATGCTCCTCGGAAGGCCTGAAATCATAGCGGATCAGCATTTCCGAGATGCCGGAAGCGACAAAACATGCGCCGACAAAGAAGAACAGGATGTGGATCGGCAGGGCAGCGTAAAGAATTCCGGCCAGAATGACTCCGAAGATGCCTTCCATGGAGCTTTTCATGGTGAAATACGAGTTGGCCTGCTGCAGCTGGCTTTCTTCAATAATGTGCGGAAAGAGCGCCCCTGCCGCGGGAGTGAAGATGCCGCTGACGGCGTTGCCCAAAATGCCCAGAACAAAGAGGATCACGATGTGCGTGCCGGGCTCCTGGAAAAACAGCATGAGCATGGTGGCGAGGATGATCATGCCGCCCTTTACAAAGTCGCAGACATACATGATCTTTGCCTTGCTCTTCCGGTCGCCGAGCACCCCGCCGACCGGGGTGAAAACCAGCATCGCCGCGCCGCAAAGCGCAAGGTACAGCCCCTGCAGAAAGGCATTGTTGCTGCTGATCTCAAGGATATAGAAGCTGACGGCAAAGCTGTACAGGATCGCGCCAAGCTCGGATACCAAAGCGCCCAGAAAGACCAGCCGGAAGTTCCGGTTTTGAAATACGTTATCTCTTCTCTGATCATTACTGTTCATTTCTTACGGCCTCCTCCCATTGATCCGCGAAACCTTGATCTTTCAGAAGGCTGATCAGATTTCCGATACTTTCCAAAGCGGTCGCTCCGAACAGATCGAAGACGGCCGATTGATCCATGCCCTCGGCAAAGCGCATAGCTTTCAGGCTGTAATCCGGCGTGGCATCGAAGCAGCGTGCCATGGCAAGAGCCTTCTTTAACGAGGCGGATGATTCTTCCGGCAGACCCTTCTTCCCCTGGGCATAGGCCAGGAGAAGATACAATTCCGCAAGAACTTTTTCCTGGAAATCCAGTTTGTTCTTTGCCTTCAGGCCTGTCATGAGATCTATACCCCAGGAAAGGATATCGATAGCGGAAGTCCAGTCGTTTCTGGCGCGAAACAGAAACACATAGCCGATCATTGTGGCGAAGAGATCGGACATGCCTGAAAACAGTGCTTCAGACAAAAAGGGGCTGGCTTCTTCCGGGGCGTCCTCAAAGACCGCAAGAAATGCCCCGATCTCACTGCTGAACATGCCTCCCGCATTGTTCTTCTTCAGCAGTTCAATGCTTTTTTGCTTTTCGCCGAGCAGGAGCCAGACGATTGAAAGGTTTCCGTTGATCGTAGCCTCGCTGATGCGGGGATCATCATTCTGCGAAAGCAGCATCTTTGACTGTTCAAACAATTCCAGCGCCCGTTTAAGCTTCCGAGAGTCATGCCCTCCTGCGCCGAAGGCAAGGTAAACTGCCGCGCATTCGCACACAGCCCGAAAAGAATGCGGATATTTCCCTAACACCTTTTCCGCTTCGGTGATCGCTGCCGGGTCCAGCGTCTGGCAATAGGAACCGATCCGCTCCAGAGCGGAATTAAGGCGGTTGTCTTTGATCCGGTAGCCAAGCAGCGCATCGACGGAAGTATCAAAAAAGTCTGCCATTTCGACAAGAAGGTTCAGCTCAGGCTGTGATTGCCCGGATTCCCATTTGTAGACCGCGCCGACGGTCACGCCCAAGGCTTCGGCTAACTTTTCCTGCGTCATCTTCCGCTGTTTTCGAAGTGAACGGATATTTTCAGAAAGCGACAGCTTCATCTGCGGGGCCTCCTTTGCCTGTTTCTGCCGTCATTATACCGGATAGACAGAGCAAACGGAAGACACCGATGATACTAAAATATTATTATTTATTATACTGATGGTATGGATTTGCGGCGGCATTTCTTTGAACGGCGGGCTTAACTTCGTAAAAGGAGAGGTATATACTGAAGATCGTCATATAAATATGACTTTCTGGCGCTTTGATGGCGGCTTTCAGGGGAGGAAAAAAGATTGGATGAAAAGAATCATTTACCATCAACTTGTTTTGCGTGCCATTTAAAGTGCTATTATCTTGATTTGTGGTGCCAATTATAGTACGATCTCTTTACAAGTCAAATCGGAACAAGTGAGGATGTCTATGAAGATCGAATGGGCAGAGGGATCGGAGATCCGGGTAAAAGCTGAGAATGACACAGCGGTAATCTCGGCAAACAGAGAAGGAATGCTGTCTCTGGCAAAACAGCTCCTGGCGCTTGCTGATGGCGTTCCGGGAGATCATATCCATTATGATGAATACAATTCGCTTGAGCCCGGCTCATCGGAAATGATCATTGAAAGAGTTCAGTTATTTCAGGACCATCTCAGTAAAAACAGGGACTGAGATGCCTGTGCATCAAAAAGGACCTTATCCTTCTGCGGGATAAGGTCCTTTGTCTGACTGCCTGACTGAGGCTTACATCATCTGCTTGGCAAAGGCAAGAGCGGTCTTGCCGCCGTCATGGATGATGTCCACGCCGGTCAGATATCCGTGGCCGGGGGCAACCAGATGGCAGATCAGATCAGCCATCTCTTCGGATGTGCCGAAACGCTGATACACGGTACCGCGCTTGATGCTTGCCTGCATGGCTTCATCATTGCCGCCGGCCAGCATGGGGGTATAGAAGGAGCCGGGAGCGATGGAGATGATGCGGCTTCCGTTCTTCATGGCAACACGAAGAGCATTGGCCTGCGTATAGTACTGGACATAGCGTTTGGACATGGCATAGGTCATGTAGCTGTCACCGAGAGCGGCCATGCGGGGATCGTTCGGCTTGGCCGTCAGTTCCAGCTGGCGGGCAACGAATTCCTCTTCACTGAGCGTCTGCGTCTGATCCCAAAGCTCTTTTTCTTCCTTTGACGGACCCGGATAGAAGTTGCCGGTGATCGAAGAGAAGTTGACGACGTAGGAATCATCAAGATAGGGCAGGAAGGCTTCCAGCACATAGTGAGTGCCAAGCATATTGATGCGGATGATCGGTTCCTTCGGCATGTTGGCGTAATCAACGCCCGCTGCATTGATCACGTTGCCGATCGGGGCGATGCTCACGGCATATTCCACGAAAGCCTTTAACGAGGCTTTGTCAGAGACATCACAGGGCTTTCCATAGACTTCCACGCCGGCTTCCTTAAGCTCGGCCATGGCTGAAGCAAGACGTTTCTCGCTGCGTCCGCCGATCAGGACGGGACCGTAGACACTGAGTGCTTTTGCGGTGGCGAGACCCATGCCCGAGGTGCCACCGGTGATGACCTGTAAACGTTTTTCCATATGGCAGATTCTCCTTTTTGCTATACGGCCGCAGCCGTATGCGTTGTCTCCTTCATCATACGACGGCAAGGAGGGTTTGACAATAAAAGGGCATAAACTTACACATTCCGCATTATTTTGTGACAGCTGAAATTGTCTGAAAAACCTTGCGTTTTCGTGCTATAATACAGAACAGTGCCGGAGGTGTGACATGTACAACCGCTCAAAGAGCCCGCAGGTCAGATATTCACTGGAAAGCCTGACGAAAAGCTTCTTTTACTTTATGCAGACGCAAAAGATGGATGAGATCAGTATCACACAGATCTGTGAAAAAGCAGGGCTCGCCCGGCGGACGTTTTACCGGAACTGCGAAAACAGGCAGGACCTTATTCTCTATGCCTGCGACCGTCTGATCGAAGAACTGCAGGAAACAGTGGACTTCAGCTCGGAGGACGCCAGGCAGTTGTACATGAATTTTTTCAGCTACTGGGGAAGGCACAAACTGTTTCTTCGCTGTCTGAAGGAAAACGATTTGTACGGACTGCTCGTTGAGCGTTTTGTATGCATCAGCAGTGAAGGCATGCGCTTTCCGCTGCAGGAGAAGGCACTTGGGGAACTGGTGGATCCTGAACAGGCCCGCTTCTACTGCAATTCTTTTCTCCTCGGCGGCGTCACACGCATGCTCTATGCCTGGGCTGAAGATGAGTTTCGCGCAGACGAGAAGGCCCTGACCGAATCGATCCTCTTCCTGGCTCCGGTGCAGCAAAAATCCTGGGACGGAATCCCGGAAAAAACGTTAAACGGCGCTTGATCGCCGGATAAAAAGACCCTATACACAGGAGGAATCAATAATGGAAAATCAGAAGCGGACAAAAAAGCCGGTCATCATAGTCATGATCCTGCTCCTGATCATCGCTGCCGCCGCGGTGGCGGCCATAGTCATCTGCTCAAAAAAAGCAGGTGCGGCACCGTTGTCTGAATACTGGTCAGCGGATTCGAAGCCCGCGCAAAGGCTCAGAGAGTACGTAGACAAGGTGACGGATCCGAAAGATAAAACGAATTTCATCCCCGAAAAAGACCGCATTGCGGTATTTGATATGGATGGAACGCTGGCTTGCGAAACGTTTTACACCTATTATGACACGATGATGTTTATCGAGTACTGTCTGCATGATCATCCCGAACGGGTCTCGGACGAGCTGAAAGCGGTCGCGGCGTCGATCAAGCCGGGATATGTAGCCGACGAAACGCTGGCAAGAAATTTTGCCAAAGCATATGCCGGAATGACGGTTGAGGAGTTCTACAACTATGCAGTCGAATTCGGCAAAAAGCAGACCGCCAGCTTCAACAATATGCGCTATATCGACAATTTCTACCTTCCGATGGTCGAACTGGTCAAATATCTTTATAAGAACGGCTTTACGATCTACGTGATCAGCGGTACGGAGCGGACCACGACCCGTGCGATCGTGGCGAATTCCCCGATCAGAGACTTTGTCACGCCGAACCACGTCATCGGAACGGATTTCGAGGTCAAGCAAAAAGGACACGAGGATGAGCCGTCCAACATGAACTTCAAATATGAGGACGGTGATGATCTGGTCATCACAGGCGGCTTTATCCAGAAAAACCTCAACGGAAACAAATCCATCTATGTTGAGCGGGAGATCGGACAGCGTCCTGTTCTTGCGTTTGGGAACAGCGGAAGCGACTCGAGCATGATGAAGTATACGATCGATGCCAGAAACCCGTATCCTGCCGAGGCCTATATGATCGTGGCCGACGATAACGAGAGGGAATGGGGCACGCAGGACTGGGAGGCCAAGTCTGCGGATTATATTGCGAAGGGCTTTATCCCGATCTCGATGAAGCAGGATTTTGCCCGGATCTATGCGGACGGCATCACAAAGGCGGCGGAGCAGTACCATGAGACAGAGAGTGAGACGTTTGCTGCTCCGGATTACAGCGTGAAGGATAACTGGGCCTATTTTGAAAAGGGCGAGGACAAGGAGGTCGACGTTTTTCTGATCTGCCCGACGGTGGATACGAAAAGCGAGACGAATGCCTTTGATCTTAATGACAAGCTCAAAGGGAATTTTATCTATGCGCTCGACCTGGAGAAGGGGATCTATGAAGATACAGGACGTCTGTTTTCTCCCTATTACCGGCAGATGTCGATCAATGCCTATAAACTGCCGGAGGCAGAGCGGGAGAAGGCCAAAGCCTTTGCCTATCAGGATGTTTCCGCCGCATTCCGCTGGTATCTTGACCATGAAAACGACGGCCGGGGCATCATTCTTGCCGGATTTTCCCAGGGAAGCGAGATGTGCCTGGAGCTTTTGAAGGAGTACTACGGGGGAGACGGCGAAGAAGCGCAGGCGCTGCGTGATAAGCTGATCGCGGTCTATGCCATCGGCTGGAGCGTTACCGAAGAAATGACGAAGGACTACCCGCAGATCATCCCGGCGGCCGGAGAGACGGACATCGGCACGGTCATCAGCTTTGACTGTGAAGACGGCAATGTGACGGAGACCATTATTATCCCCGCAGGCATGAAGGCGCTCTCTATCAATCCCCTGAACTGGAAGACAGACGGCACAGCGGCTGACAGATCGCTCAACCACGGCGCAGTCATGCAGGCCGGCGCGGATCCTGTTCCCGCTCTCTGCGGCGCTCATATCGGCAGCCGCGGCGAGCTGATCGTGACGGACGTCTCGGCGGCGGAGTATCCTCCGGTACTTGATATTTTCCCGGAAGGGGCATACCACCTGTATGACTACATGTTCTTCTTTACGAACCTGAAAGAGAACGTGGCTGCGCGCACAGCCGCGTGGCAGGCCGCGCAGGAATCGGATCTTGTTCTTTCGGACGATGCTTCAGGCTTTGTTCTACTGAGCGAGGCGGTACCGGACGTGATCCTGGAGATCCGTTATTATTCAACCTACAATTTTGTCGGCGAGCGCATTGACGGATACGAAGAACCTCTGGCCATGCTGACCGCAGAGGCGGCTGCTGCCCTGAAAGAAGCAAGTGATGAGCTGATGGAGAAGGGCTACAGACTGAAGATCTTTGATGCCTACCGTCCGCAGACGGCAGTCACGCATTTTATGAACTGGGCGCTTGATCCTGACGATACCCGGATGAAAGAGTATTTCTATCCTGAGCTGGACAAGACGGTCCTTTTCCCGCAGGGGTATATTGCGGAGCATTCCGGTCACAGCCGCGGGAGCACGGTAGACCTTACGCTGTTTGACATGGAGACGGAGCAGGAAGTCGATATGGGAGGGACCTTCGACTATTTCGGTGAGCTCAGCCACCCGGATTATACAGAAATCACGCAGGAGCAGTACGCAATGCGCATGCTTCTGCGTGAAGTCATGGTAAAGCACGGCTTCCGTCCGCTGGCGGAGGAATGGTGGCACTTCACGTTTGAAGATGAACCGTATCCGAATACCTACTTTACCTTCCCGATCAACAGCGATTCGCTGGATGACGCGGCCTGAGGCCGAAGAAGATACGAAATACAGGGAGAAGACCTGATCCGCGCAAAAACAGAAGAGCCAGACGGCAAAGGTGCCGCGTGCAAAGATAGGAGAGGACCATGGAGAAGACTTATAAGGGCTGGCAGGAATGGACTGAGCCCGGACAGCAGAGAGAATATACGCAGGCTACGCCGCTTCTAAAAAACGATGGAACGCTGCAGACCGCGGGCTGGGCAAGGCACGGCCTCTTTCAGTACGACAGGAGCCTTGTGAAGCACAAGCTGCGCCGCAAGGAGTGGGATTTTTACCAGATCTCCGACGGCGAATTCATGGTGCAGATCAATTTTGCGAATATTTCGCTCGGCGGCTATGCCTCCGCGATGCTGGTGGATCTGAAGAACCATAAGATCCTTGCAAACGAGATGGGGCCGTTTATCGGCGGCGCGAATAAATATATCCTGCCGGCGCGCGGCGACGAGCCGAACACGGTGCATTTTATCGTGGGCGGGGCAGAATTCCATGCGGAGACTAGGGAGACCTCGAGGCGGCTGCGCTTTAAGAACAAAAAAGTCGAAGCCGACTTTACCATGGACATCCTGCAGGGGCAGGAGAACATCACCACGGTACTGCCGTTCAAGGGCTTTCCGGACCGTTATTTCATGACGACAAAGCAGAACTGCCTGCCCTGCGAAGGCGTGTTTAAGGCGCCCGGCATCGAGCGGAGGTTCAGCAAGGACAATTGCTTCGCGGTGCTGGACTGGGGGCGTGTCTGTACGCCTTACAGCCTTGTCTGGTACTGGGGCAACGGCTCGGCCTGGCTGATGGATACAGACGGCGCAAAGCATCTCTTCGGCTTTGAGATCACCTGGGGCATCGGCGATGAGTCCCATGCGACGGAGACCTGCCTGTTCTGGGACGGCAAGGCGCACAAGATCGGTCCGGTGGACGTGGAGACCTTCCCGAAGCCGGACGGATATGAAAAGCCCTGGAAGTTCATTTCCCGGGACGGCCGCTTCGCGCTGACCATGACGCCCTTTTACGACCACCATTCGGACCTGAATATCGGTGTTATGCGCATGCATTCGCATCAGGTGCACGGCCTCTGGAACGGCACAGTGACCCTGGATAACGGCAAGGTGGTGGAGATCCGCGACATGTACGCGTTCTGCGAATACGTAGAGAACAGGTGGTAAGGAGGCTCCCATCAGTATCCGGCCACTACCCCCAGAATGATGAACCCGACCACCAGCAGGAGGTTGGCGATAAAGAGCGGGGCGCTTTTTTTGACCCAGGTGAAGTAGGGGACCTCGATCATGGA
>CADCPP010000131.1 GCA_902803355.1 uncultured Lachnospiraceae bacterium
GCACTTGACCAATGTAGGATTGCTCATCTTCCAGTTTGCTCTGCGGCTGTCTCTTCTTGCCTTAGAGGACTTATTCTTGGGACAAATTGACATATGATCCACCTCCTTCGGTCCTAGTCACGACCCGGAAAAACACATTTCCTGAAATCGTGCTTTTCGATTATAGTCAAACCCTTCTCCCCTGTCAACCGTTTTTTTGCGATTTTTCGGAAGTTTTTTCTTGTGTTTCTTTCCCTTCTTCCTTCCCGGGCCTCAGAGCTCTTCCTCTCCCTCCGGCATCTGCCGTCTTGACATCGCCCGTCTTCGGCCCTATAGTTACAGACAGAAACGGACAAAGGGGGCACGATATGAATTTGGACGAAGCAAAAAAGGAACTGATGTCACTGCAGGAAAAGATCGCAGCCTACGGCCACGCCCTGGGCCTGATCTCTTATGACGGCGCGACCACCGCGCCGAAAAAGACTGCCGAAAACCGCGGCCGCTCCATGGGCGTGCTCAGCGAGGAGCTGTACAAACTGCAGACCGGGGAAGAGACCGTAGTCCTGCTGGAGTATCTGGACGCAAACAAGAAGGACCTGACGCAGGAAGAGGCGCGCATGGTCTGGCTGCTCTTAAAGGAAATCCGCGACCTGCAGAAGCTTCCTATGGACGAATATATCGCCTATCAGAAGCTGCTGGTCGAGGCGGACGATGTGTGGCACCGCGCAAAAGAGACCAGTGATTTCGCCCTGTTCGAGCCGATCCTGGAAAAGATCTTTGAGACCAGCCGCCGCTTTGCCGGCTATCTTGATCCGGAAAAGGATCCCTATGACTACTGGCTGAATGAATTTGAGGAAGGCCTGAGCCGGGAGAAATGCGATGCCTTCTTCGGAACACTGAAGGCACATCTGGTGCCGCTCATCAAGCGCATCAGCGAGGTCCCTCAGGTCTCCGATGCCTGCATCAAAGGGGATTTCCCGGAGGATAAGCAGGAAAAGCTTTCTTATTTTCTGATGAAGCTGATCGGGCTTGATCCCGACCACGTGGGTCTTTCCACCACAGAGCATCCCTTCACCACCAGCCTCGGCTCCCATCTGGATGAGCGCATCACCACCCACTACTACCGCGAGGACGTTTCCTTCTCCATGTTCAGTGTGGTGCATGAAGGCGGGCACGCCCTCTATGACACCGGCTCCCGCGACGAATACGCTTTCACCGTGCTGGACGGCGGCGTGTCCATGGGCATTCACGAAAGCCAGAGCCGCTTCTTTGAGAATATTTTAGGCAGAAGCAGGGCTTTTGCCTATGTGATCCAGCCTGAACTCAGGAAACTTTTCCCGGAAAAGTTCTCTCACGCGACGGTGGACGACATCTACAAAGCCGTCAACAAGGTGCAGCCGAGCCTCATCCGTACCGAAGCCGACGAGGTCACCTACTGCCTGCACGTCATGATCCGCTACGAGCTGGAAAAGCGCGTGATGGCCGGTGAGCTTGCCGTTCATGACCTGCCCGCCGAATGGAACCGCCTGTACAAGGAATACCTCGGCGTGGACGTGCCGGATGATAAGCACGGCGTGCTGCAGGATTCCCACTGGTCCGGCGGCATGATCGGCTACTTCCCCAGCTACGCCTTCGGCAGTGCCTACGGCGCGCAGTTCCTGCAGAAGATGAAAGAGACAGTCGAAGTCGACCGCTGTGTTGCGGAAGGCGATCTTTCTCCCATCCGGAACTGGCTGCGCGAGAACATCTGGCAGTACGGCTGCCTGTACAAGCCTTCCGAGCTGCTGGACCGCGTGCTCGGCGAGCCCTTCGATCCGATGGTCTACGTGGCCTATCTGGAAAACAAGGTAAAAGACGTTTACGGGATCGATTGATCCCTCCTGCAAAGCGGTATCAAAGCAGGCGCCCCGCTTAGCGCGGGGCGCAGAACAAGGATCCGGCAAAGGAGGCACAGCCTATGAAACGAAGCGAGATCAACGCGGCGCTCAGGGAAATGGAAGCCATGTGCGAGAAGCAGCGCTGCTATCTGCCGCCCTTCTGCCACTTCACCCCCGAAGAATGGCAGACTATCGGCCATGAGTACGACGAAGTGCGGGACTGCATGCTGGGCTGGGACATCACCGACTACGGCATGGGGGATTTTGACCGCTTCGGCTTTTCGCTGATCACCCTTCGCAACGGCAGCCGGACCATGCCGGACAAATATCCCAAGGTCTATGCGGAAAAGCTGCTGTACCTGAAAGAGGGACAGTACGCGCCGAATCACTTCCACTGGTTCAAAACGGAAGACATCATCAACCGCGGCGGCGGCAATGTGCTGATCAGAGTCTACAACGCTCTTCCCGATGAGCAGATCGACTATGCCTCCGACGTCACGGTATGCTGCGATGGCCGCTCGTTTACTGTCCCTGCCGGGACGCAGATCCGGCTGACCCCCGGGGAGAGCATATCCGTCAGGCAGTACCTGTATCACGATTTTTCCGTGGAGGAAGGGAGCGGTCCTGTTCTGCTGGGGGAAGTCTCCCAGTGCAACGATGACGAAACGGACAACCGCTTCAATCCCCCGGTAGGCCGCTTTCCCAAGATCGAGGAAGATGAAGCGCCCTACCGCCTGCTGTGCAACGAGTACCCCAAAGCGTAACAAAGCGGACCTGCCGCACTCAGGCTTTGACGGGCGTGAGCCCTGCACGGACGATGAGCGGGCCAGCCCGGAAAGGAAACCAATGAAAGCATATTTTGCCGGCGGATGCTTCTGGTGCATCACGCCGATCTATAAGATCTACGGCGTCAGCCGTGTGACCGCGGGTTACTGCGGCGGCGATGAGGCAGATCCTTCCTACAAGGACGTCAAGGCCCAGAAGACCGGCCATAGGGAAACGATCGAGCTGGACTACGATCCCTCTGTGGTCAGTTACGAACAGCTGCTGGACATCTTCCTTGCGAACATCGATCCCTTCGACGCAGAAGGGCAGTTTATTGACAGGGGCCACTCCTACACCGCTGCGATCTACTATCAAAGCGAGAGCGAGCGCGCGGCGGCCGCAAAAAAAATTGCCGGGATCGAAAGGGAAACCGGCAAAAAAGTTGAAATTTCTTTAGAAGCGTTTTCTGTTTTTTATCCTGCGGAAGAAGAGCATCAGGATTATTATCTGAAGAATCCGGAAGCCTTCGAAAAGGAGATGAGGGAGAGCGGGCGGCGTTCCGATTAGCAAAAACGGCGCCTCCCGCCTTCTCTTTTCATGCTTTTCTTTTCCCTGCAGGCTGAGGGTGACAGGCGCCGGCCATGCTGCAGCCCGCGCAGGCACCGCCGCACGAGGCGCAGTTTCCGCCGCAGGTCTTTCCGGCCTTTTTATCGCGGATCAGGCTCCTCGCGCAGAAGTAAACCAACAGAGCGACTGCTGCAATCAGCGCGATATTCACTAAATTTGCAGATAACCAGGACATCATCCTTTTAACTCCTTTCACCCGCTCTTATCAGTCTCTCCCTTCTCCCGATCAGGGGGAGGGATTTATTCTACGGTCAGTTTCTGAGATTCCTTATACGGCTTGAACAGCTGCCACAGCATCAGGGCCAGCAAAGCCGCAGCGACTGCCACGCCGACGATATTGGCGCCGCCGGCAAAGAGTCTGCCGATCTGCCATACGATCAGGGCGATGGTATAGGCAAAGCCGCACTGGTAGCCGATCGCGAACAGGGTCCACTTCGGGCTGTTCATTTCCCGCTTGATGGCGCCGATAGCCGCAAAGCAGGGCGCGCAGAGCAGGTTGAAGATCAGGAAGGCATAGGCGGCAAGCTTGCCGTGGCCGTTCGAGAAGCTGTTGAAGTCTTCCGCCACACGCGGCCAGATCTGGTCGCCGTTTTCTTCCAGTTCTTCCTCGCCGTCCTGATCATCATAGTTATACAGGACGCCGAAGGTGCCGACCACCTCTTCCTTGGCCACAAGACCGGTCACGGTCGCCACGGTAGGCTTCCAGTCGCCGAAGCCGAGCGGTTTGAAGATGACGGAGACGGGCTGCGCCACTCTGGCCATGATGGAATCATCCATCGGTTCCACTTCCTCTTCCGGAAGGTTCATGCGGGCAGCAACTTTCGCGACATATTCATCGTCGACCAGTTCTTCGTCCGCATAGAGCTCTTCCACCATGCCGAACTTCCCGTTGACCCAGCCGAAGCCGGACAGGAACCAGACGATGATGGAGGCCAGTACGATGACAGTGCCGGCGCGCTTGATGAAGGACCAGCCGCGCTCCCAGGTGCCGCGAAGGACGTTCGTCAGCGAAGGCACGTGATAGGCCGGCAGCTCCATGACGAAGGGCGCGGGATCGCCGGCAAAGCGTTTGGTCTTCTTCAGCATGATGCCGGAAACGATGATCGCGGCAATGCCGATGAAGTAGGCCGAGACGGCCACCAAGGTGCTCTCGTTAAAGAGGGCGCCGGCGATGAGGCCGATGATCGGCATCTTCGCGCCGCAGGGCATGAAGGTCGTCGTGGTGATGGTCATGCGGCGGTCGCGTTCATTCTCGATGGTACGGGACGCCATGACGCCGGGGATGCCGCAGCCGGTGGCCACCAGCATGGGAATGAAGCTCTTGCCGGAAAGGCCGAAGCGGCGGAAGATCCGGTCCATGATGAAGGCGATACGGGCCATGTAGCCGATATCTTCAAGGATGCAGAGCATCAGGAAGAGGACCAGCATCTGCGGGACGAAGCCGAGCACGGCGCCGACGCCGGCAAAGATACCGTCGGAGATGAGGCCGACCAGCCAGGGCGCTGCGCCCCAGCCCTCCAGGATCGTGCGGGAGCCTTCCACCAGCCAGGCTTCGCCGAGCACGTCGTTGGCCCAGTCGGTCAGGAAGGTGCCGAGGCCGATGCCGCCGTCAGCAATGGACTTGCCCATAGCAAGAGCGTAGACCAAGAACATCACGCCGGCAAAGATCGGAAGGGCGAGCCATCTGTTGGTCACGATCTTGTCGATCTTATCGGAAGCGCTCAGCTTCTCCGAGGACTTTTTCACATAAATGCCCTTGATCAGTTCGGCAATGTAGATGTAGCGCTCATTGGTGATGATCGCTTCCGCGTCGTCATCCATCTCCTGCTCTGCCGCCTGAATATCCTTTTCGATATGATCCAGGGTGCTCTTCGGGAGCTTTAAGGCTTCGATCGCCTTTTCGTCGCGTTCAAAGAGCTTGACCGCATACCAGCGCTGCTGTTCCTCGGGCATGTCGTGGACAGCCGCTTCCTCAATGTGAGCGAGCGCGTGCTCCACGACGCCGGTGAATTCGTGGGCCGGAACAGATGCTTTTCCCTGCGCCGCCTTGATGGCCGCTTCCGCGACGGCATCCACACCGTCGCCCTTCAGGGCGGAGATCTCCACAACCGGCAGGCCTAGTCTCTTGGACAGTTCGGCGCTGTTCAGCTTATCGCCTTTCTTGCGCACGATGTCCATCATATTCAGGGCGATGACCACCGGAATACCCAGCTCGATGAGCTGCGTGGTCAGATACAGGTTGCGTTCCAGGTTCGTCGCGTCCACGATGTTCAGGATCGCGTTCGGACGCTCATTCACCAGGTAGTTCCGGGCCACCACTTCCTCCAGCGTATAGGGAGAAAGGGAGTAAATGCCGGGAAGGTCCGTCAGTGTGACGTCCGTGTTCTTTTTTAATTTGCCTTCTTTTTTCTCAACGGTGACGCCGGGCCAGTTGCCTACGAACTGGTTCGAGCCGGTCAGCGCGTTGAACAGCGTGGTCTTGCCGCTGTTCGGGTTGCCCGCCAGAGCGATGCGAATATCCATGCCTAAAATCCATCCTTTCATGGTTAGTGTCTGCTAACCAATATCGTAAAAATAAATGCCTTACTCTACCTCGATCATTTCGGCATCGGCCTTGCGCAGGCTGAGCTCATAGCCTCTTACGGTCAGTTCCAGTGGATCACCGAGCGGCGCCACCTTGCGCACATAGATCTCGATGCCCTTCGTAATGCCCATGTCCATGATGCGGCGTTTGACCGCACCTTCGCCGTGAAGCTTCTTGACCTTGGCTGTATCACCGATCGCCACGTCCCGTAAAGTCTTCATCCTTCGTTTTCTCCTTCCCTTATACCATGATTCTCCGTGCCATCTCTTCTCCGATGGCAATGCGCGATTCCTTGACCTTCACGATCAGGTTTCCCGCTGCCCGGTGCAGGATCATGATCTCACTGCCCGGAACAAAGCCCAGGTTCTCCAGGTGTTTTTTGGTCTCCGGAGTACCGCTGACCTTTTTCACGATCAGTTCCTGACCATCGTCTGCAAATCCAAGCGGAAGCACTGCTCCGTCCTCCTTCATCGTCCGGCCTCATCC
>CADCPP010000132.1 GCA_902803355.1 uncultured Lachnospiraceae bacterium
GGTGATGAAGTTGTTGTGAAGAAGAACGGAAAGGAAGTAGGACGATTCATTCCCCGCGATGCGGCTGTTTCCTATCTGACGGATGATCTGACAGGAATACTGCACGGGGACTATGACTTGGAGGAAGCAAGGAAAGAGAGGATAAGGGAGAAGTATGAGGCTGCTCATTGACGCCAATATCCTGTTGGATGTTCTGCAAAACAGACAGCCTTATGCCGCCGATTCGGCGAAGATCTGGAAGCTTTGTGAAACAGCCCAGGATCTCGGCTTTGTGACGGCTCTTTCTTTTGCGAACCTTGTTTACGTGATGCGAAAAGAACTCGATCCGGAAACAATCGAAGAGGTATACAGGAAGCTGGAACTGATCTTTCAATTTACAGAACTCAGGTCAAAAGATCTGGACAAAGCTGTTGCCATGAAGTGGAACGATTTTGAAGATGCGCTGCAAGCTGCCGCAGCAGAACGAATGAATGCAGACTATATTATTACCCGCAACGTGCGGGACTTTCTACACAGCAGGGTGATGGCCTTGACACCTGCGGAATATCTTGCGCGCAGAATATAGCCGTGCTGTGAGCACCCAGGTCTGGGTTATTGATTCCATCATGAATATGAGGGCTTCCGGAAAAGGAGGCCCTCTCGTTTGAACGGAGATTAGCCAAGACTAACCGCTGGCGATAATACAAGGGGGAGCGTTTTGCTCACCCCCTGTGTGGTTGCCCGTATCGCTGTTCAGCCCTTCTTTTTGAAGACGAAGAGCTTGGAGAAGACGTAGTTGCCGATGATCACCAGAACGCCGGCGATGATGGTGGAGACATAGAAGTTCACATGCAGGAGATTAACCATTAGCTGCATGGCGAGGAAGTTGAGCCCCAGGGTCGCGAGGCGCGAGGCCACAAAGCCAGAGGCTTCCTTCAGAATGTCCGGGTTCTTGCTTTGGAAGACCCATTTACGGTTCGTGGGATAGGCGAAGGCGACGCCGGCCACCCATTCCACCACGCTCAGAATGGCGTTCTGCAGGCTTGTGGGGAAGGCCGTGCCGCCATAGAAAAGGATGTTCCAGAGGAACTTGGTGCCCCAGCCGACCACGGTGGTGAGGCCGCCGACGATGATATAGACGATGAGCTCGCGATAGCGGATGCAGAGAGCCTTGATTTTTTCAATCATGTGAATGCTGTCCTCCGGTTGTATTCTTCGCCGTGTCTGCCGCGATGATATAGCGGGGACGGCCTTTGATTTCGTCATAGATGCGGGCGATGTAATAGCCGATAATTCCGAGGCTGATCATCAGGATGCTCCCGATAAAGAGGAGCAGGAGAATGACAGTGGTGAAGCCTCCGAGGGCGACGCCTGTGATCTTCTGCACGAGGGAGATAATCCCGAAGACCATCATGACGACGAGCATCACAAGGCCGAGGATCGTGACGATGTGCAGCGGGGCGGAGGAGAAGGAGCCGATGTTGGTGATGGCATAGCGGATCAGGGACTTCGTGGACCACTTGCTGACACCGGCGGTGCGCTCCCGCACTTCGTAGTGCACCTCCGTCTTCCGGAAGCCGACCCAGAAGCTGAGTGCCCGGAAAAAGACGTTGCGCTCGGGCATGGCATTCAGGGCATCGACCACCTTGCGGTCAAGGAGCTTGAAGTCCGAGGACGAGGCCATATCCATGCCTGTCGCCATGCTGATCAGGTCATAGAAGCGTTTGGAGGCAAAGCGGTGGAAGGCGGTCTCCTCGCCGCGGTCAGACTTGATGCCCTCCACAACCTCGAAGCCCTCCTGCCAGAGACGGTACATCTCGATGATCTTCTCGGGCGGATGCTGCAGGTCGCAGTCGATCACCACGCAGCAGGCGCCGGCTGCCTTCTCGAGCCCGGCGAACATGGCGGCTTCCTTGCCGAAGTTGCGGCTGAAGTGAAGCCCGCGCACGCGGGGATCCTGACGGGCGGCGGACTGAATCTCGCGCCAGGTGCTGTCCCTTGAACCGTCGTCCACAAACAGCAGCTCGAAGGGGATCTTCGCGTCATCCAGCAGGCCGGAGATGGTCTCGGCCGCGGTGCGTATCA
>CADCPP010000133.1 GCA_902803355.1 uncultured Lachnospiraceae bacterium
GCTCGGCAAGCGTCTGGATCGGGTTGAAGAACTTGGAGATATACAGGTAGAAGGAGACCACCGTGCCGCCGGTGATGACCTGTCCCATGAAGCTGGTGTTTTTGATGATCCCGCGGCTGCCCAGATAGAAGAGGCACATTACGGCGGAGATGTTCAGCATGTAGACCATGGGACGGAAGATCCCGAAGACGAAGATCTGCTTCTGCTTGGCTTTCTTCAGCTTCGCGCTCTTGCCGAGGAATTCCTGCATCTTGCGGTCTTCACGGTTGTAGATCTGCGTGACCTTGATGCCGGAGAGGTTTTCGCTCAGGTAGGTGTTGATGTCCGTGGTCCCGTCCTTCACGCGCCGGTACGCGCGTCTTGAGAACTTGCGGAAGATCACCGTGAACAGCACCAGGAAGGGCACAAAGCACAGGATCATGAGCGTCAGCTCGAGATTCAGCATGAACATGGCCACGAGCACGCCGATGATCACGAGGGCGTTCTTCGCCATGGTGACCAGGATGTTCGTGAACATGAAGGAAATGGCGTTCGTGTCGTTGCATTCACGCGTGACGAGCTTGCCCACGGGGATGTTGTTCAGCTGCGCGTGCGAGAGTCCCTCGATATGCGTGAACAGCTCCTTGCGCATGGAAGAGAGGATCTTCTGGCCGGTCCGCTGCAGCATCACGGACTGGATGTAGGTGCAGCCCATGGACAGGAGCAGGAGCGCGGCATAGAGGGCGACCCGCCGGTACAGCTCCGGCAGCTCGAACTCGGTCTTTATCATTTCCTCGATGCCGCCGATGATCACCGGCGAGATCAGGTCGTAGCCGATGGAGAGCAGCATGATGAAGAAGATGACGCCGAATTCCTTCTTATACGGTCTCACATAGACGAGAAGGCGACGGACGATCTCCCTGTCGGGGATGTTCCGGTCGAAGCCGATGGCTTCCTTCTTGTCCTTCATGGTCACGAAGGCAATGATGAAGCCGATGCTGAAGACGCCGATGATGGCGCCGACGATCAGGAGAGGAAGATACTCACGCATTCTGCTCACCTCCTTCCTCTTCGAGCTTCTGCAGCTCGACCATGGTCCGGTAGGCCGGGCAGGAGCGCAGGAGCGCCTCGTGGCTGCCCACGGCCTCGATGCGGCCGTCCTCGACCAGAATGATCTTGTCCATCTGCTCGATGGTGGAGATCCTGTGCGCGATCAGGATGGTGGTCTTGCCGGCACGGGTCTTTTTCAGATTATCCAGGATGATGCGTTCCGTCTTGGTATCCACGGCGGAGACCGAATCGTCCAGGATCAGGATAGGCGCGTTCTTCATGAGGGCGCGCGCAATGGAGATGCGCTGCTTCTGGCCGCCGGAAACGGTCACGCCGCGCTCGCCGAGCACGGTCTCGTAGCGGTCGGCAAACTCCTTGATGTTGCCGTCCACGTCCGCCAGCACGGCGGCCTGTTCCACCGCTTCGTCTCCGGCGTCATCCACGGCAAAGGCAATATTGTTGGCAATGGTGTCGCTGAAGAGGAAATTGTCCTGCGGCACGTACGCTGCCGCTGCGCGTACGTCGTGGATCGGCACGCTGTTGACATCGCGTCCGTCAATGAAGATGGTGCCGTCGGGCACGTTGTAGGTGCGCAGGATCAGGTCCACGATGGTGGTCTTGCCGGAACCGGTGCGGCCGACCAGGCCTACGTTCTCGCCGGCATTGATGGTGAAGGAAACATCCTTCAGCACGTCAAATTCCCCGTCGGGATAGCGGAAGGTCAGGTGCCGGAGTTCGATCTCGCCCTTTACCTCGGGCATTTCATCTACGTTTGCGCGGTCCTTCACGTCCTGCGGCGCATCGAGCAGCTCGCCGATACGCTTCAGGGAAGCTTTTCCGCGGCTCGACATGTCGATCAGCTCGGAGATGGCCATGATAGGCCAGACGACGGCGGTAAAGTAGCCGATGAACTCCATCAGCTGGCCGGCGTTGAAGACGCCTTCATGCACAAGATAGCCGCCGTAGCCGAGGATGACGCAAATGACGGATTCCACGAAGAGCGTGACCAGAATGCGGAGCGTGACCGCCGTCTTGACGAAGTCCACGTTCGCTTTCTCATTCTCTTCGTTCAGCTTGCCGAAGGCCATCAGTTCCTTCGTTTCCTTGACGAAGGCCTTGATGACGGCAATGCCGGAAAAGCTTTCCTGAGAGAAGTCGGAGAGCTTCGAAAAGGCCGCCTGACGTCTGTCCCAGCGTTTGGTCATTTCCTTGCCGACCACGGTGCTCGAGATCAGCAGGAGAGCCATGGGAACCAGGGCGAAAAGCGTTAAGCGGATGTCCATGCCGCCCATGCGCCAGATGGAGAAGCCGCCAAGAAGAACGGCGTCGAAGAACATCAGCATGCCGCTGCCGTAGCAGTCCTGCACGGTCTCCAGGTCGTTCGTGAACAGGCTCATGAGGTCGCCGACCTTGTGGATCTGGTAGTACTGCTGGGACAGGTCCTTGGCGTGGCTGAACATCTCGTTGCGGATGTCGGTCTCCACCTTGATGGCGGAGCCGAAGAAGCACACGCGCCAGAAGAAACGGCCGGCCACGATGGTCAGGACGATCTTTATCATGGGCAGGCAGACGTGGTCCAGCAGGAAATCCATGTCAAAGGGAACGGCTGCGCCGTCCACTTCAACGAAGCCCTGGTTGATGCCGTTGATGACCGAAGCATAGATGTTCGGGATCAGCAGCTGCAGATAGTCCACCATGCCCAGGGTCAGAACCCCCATGATGATCCAGCCCAGGTACTTCAGGTAGTACTTGTTGATGTGTTTGCCGAAAATCATTCGGAACTCCTTAGCTTTTCTCCGCGGGGGAGAGGGCGGATAAAAACAGCCGCCGCATTTCAAAACAGGAACGCTGCGGCTGCAGGATCATACGGTACACTTACCGCTCTACCGCAAAATACTCCTTCAGTGCGCTGACGACCTGTTCCGGATCCATGGCGTGTACGGCACAGGCTTCTTCGATGGTCTCCATCTGGGAAGCAGGGCAGCCGACGCAGTGCATGCCGGCACCCATCAGGATGGCGGCGCAGCCGAAATCTTCCTTAAGCAGATCGCCGATCATTGTATCTTTCGTAACTTCCATAATGCTTCAATACCTCCTGTGATGACTCACGAGGGAGAGTATACTCTATTTGAAAAGAAAGTGCAACAGGAGAAAAAGGCTCTTTCCTTAGAAAAAAAAGACTTAAATCACGGGAAATGTGCTTTCGAAGCCGGTTTCGGGCTTGCCATCGCGGCGGCTTCGTGCTATAGTATGGACTGTTAAATTTTTAACGCCCGTCTGAGACGGGCTTTGGGCGGCTGATCCCGCCTGTGAAGAAGAGGAGCAAGATTTATGGCAAACGTAGTGGTTGGACAATCCGGCGGACCTTCCTCCGTCATCAACAATTCCCTGGCCGGCGTGTACAAGCGCGCCAA
>CADCPP010000134.1 GCA_902803355.1 uncultured Lachnospiraceae bacterium
CTGCGAGATAGAATCACCTTCAAAAAGGAAGTTTTTCGCAGGAATAGCAGCGCTATTTCAAGAAAAACTGACGCATTCGGCGGGAATTCCGGCCGCAGCCAGGGTGCATGAGGGCCGGCCGGTGCCGCCTAAAATAAAAAGGTAGGGCGGCACGTCCCAGCTTCGTGCCGCCCTGTTTAAGTATTTAATGAAGAAGGAGGGAGCTGATTAACAGCTCAAATTATGAAAAAACTCTTATCTGTCCCAAAGGATACAGGACCGATGTGTTGATAATGTGAGGAGAATGTAATTGTTTTCAAGATAAAATGTGAACAAATTATGACACGCACCTTGTGCCGGGGAACACCCTACAGGATCCACAGCCACCAGGGCGGAAGGAAACAACGGGCAATTGCCACGGCCGGAACGACAAGCGAGAGGTCGGTATAGATGGGGCAGAGGGCAAGGGAGAGCAGCAGAAGAAACAGACAGAAGATCCCCTGCCAGTTCTTTCCGGGAATGAGTTTCAGCAAAGAGCCGTATATAGCGAGCAGAAGTACATAGAAAAGCAGCGGCAGAAGCATCGCAGCCCTTCCGCAAAGGAGGGAGGCGCAGGCAGCGGCAAGATAAAAGAGGCCGTAGCGGATGACGGCGCCGGGCAGGAAGAAGGAGAGCAGCGCTCTCCGCTTTCCGATGCGGGCAGAGAGAGTCTTTGTTTCATCCGCCAGAGGCTCTGCTGCCCCGTAAAGGCAGGCGGCAAACAGCAGCAGCGACATCGCCCCCAAAAAGAAGCGGTCCTGCCGCTCGCTTAAGGGCGTGAGATATCCTTTCGCGCTTTCCAGTTCGAAGCGAAACAGCGCACCGCTTTCGATCCGATCATAATACGCGGCAAAGATCTCTTCCTCAGAAAGCCCGGATCCGTCCAGCGCATCCGCCATGATATACGGGGCGTAAACGGTGAACAGGGCGGCAGCGGCATGTTCCTGCCAGAGATCCGCCTGCAGGGAATTAGGGGATTTTACAAAAACAAGCGCTGCTTTAAAGTCTTTATTTGCCAGGTTAGAGGAAATATTTCCCGGAATGATCACGGCGGCATCGGCGCGGCCTCTGGCAACGGCATCCCGCGCTTCGCCCGCGGAATCAGCCTGCGCAAATCCGGCTTCTTCCAGACAGGCGGCCATTCTTGTCGCGTCCGCATCGGCCTGACCTTCGATGGCATAGACCGGGGCCGGCACGGCGACCTCTCCGGCAGCGCGCTGCGCAAGAAGCGGCAGGATGAGAAGGAGCAGCAGGAACAGGGGAAAACGGAAGGACACAAAGAGGCGCTTTACGGCAAACAGAAGATGCTTCATGATTCCGGATCACCTCCCCGTCCGATCGGACGTTTCGCGAGCACGCGAAGCGTCAAGACATATAGCAGCCCGGCGAGTGCCGCGGCGAGTGCGATGCACAGCCAGTCGGCTTTCCCGCCAAAGAGCGGCGCAAAGCAGGCAGAAACAAGGCCGGAAGGAAAGAAGCGTCCGACCACGGTCAGGCTGCGCGAGAGCATGCTGCGCGGGATGATGCCCCCGGCCAGAAACAGACCGGTCACAGCCATGGCGCTGATGCTTCCGAAGGCAAGCCCCCGGTCCGCAAACATCACGGAAAGGCAGGAAACAAACTGGCTGAGAACAAGCAGACCAAGCAGAAACAGCAGGAGGCTGAAGACGGTAAGCGTGAGCGGCAGCACCCTGGAGAGCGCGACAAGAAGCAGTATGGCAAAGATACTATGGAAGAGCAGTGGCCAGAGCCATTTGCCGAGGAAGAAGCGGCCGGGTGTAACGCCCAGGGCATAGAGCCTCGTGAGCATATCGGAGCGGTTATCACTCAGATACAGCCCCATGAAGAAGAGGCCGGCCAGGGTGAAAAACAGGACCAGCCAGGCCACTGCGTAGTAGGCCGTGATCGAAAGCGAGGTGCCGTCATAGGCCGTCGTTTCAACAGCAAACGCCTCGTCATAGAGCGAAAGCGCGGCATCCATGAGTCCGGTATTGCTGACAAGCAGGAAGTTCTTTTCAAAGTCTGCGGAAAGACCGTGGTCCCAGATCAGCTTCTGCCCCGCGAAGACGCCGTATTGCCCCGCAGCCAGAAGACGCTCCCCGAACAGCGCCACGGAGGCAACGATATCGGCGGAGGCGGCAGCGGCGTCGGAAAGAATGATCCTGCCCTTTGCCGCATTGCCGACCATGATATCGTTCAGGTATCCCTCCGGCAGAATGATCACGGCGGCGCATTCCCCGGCATTCAGGCGGGCGATGGCTTCGTCTTCGTCATCCGCGGACTCAATATGCAGCAGGCTGTCGATATAGCTCTGTGCCTCTACGGTGCTGATGGCGATGCGGCTGTATAAAGAGTCCTCCTGATCGACCAGAAGGACTTCGGCGCGGGCTGCTCCTGCCGAGGCGCCCTGCAGCACGGCAAAAGAAGCCGCAGCGATCACAGCGGCCAGCAGCAGGGATAAGACAAGCGCGGGGATCACCCCGCGCCTGAATAATCTTCCGTCTCTACGGAGCATGAAAAAGTTCCTTTCGGGACGTATTTACCGTCCGATCAATACATCTCATCCCGGATCTTTTCAACCAGATCCTGGACAGCTTCCTTCACATCCTCACCCAGATCTTCGAAATCATCTTCCGAAAGAGTGAGCAGATCGGTCGTCTTGGAAATGGTCGGCACCTTCGCGCTTTCGCTTAACACGATGGTGGTGCCCAGATCCTTAACGGTCATGCCGTCATATTCCAGCTTCTTCAGGACAATGGTGGTCTCCTTGCCCTTCTGGGTCATGCTGCCGGTCAGCTTGAGATCCAGATCGCTGCTGCTGATGCGCAGATCGCCGCTGGACTTATCCCAGCTGAAGGTAATGGTCGCGGAGCTGTTGTCTGCTTTGACTTTGATCTTGGCGGTAAACTGGCTCTTGGTGTTTTCCTCGACCGTATAGGTCACGGTCTGCTTGGAGTAGCTGTTCTTCTGGGTGACCGAGATGTAAGTGGGATTCTTCCAGTCGGGGCCGCCTTCGAGGGTATAAACGGTCTTGCCGTAGTCATCTTTGGTGGTGATCTCGGCCTTGACCATCTGTCCGCCGGAATTGCTGACGTAGAACACGCAGGTCAGATCCAGATCGTCCTTCTCGGCGTCTCCCATCTTGTCCAGCTCGTCATCGATCCCTTCGTAGAATTCATCAATGAAATCATCGGGATCCTGGCCGTCGTATTCCATAAGCGGGCCGTAGGTATCGGTCACAGAGGTCAGAAGCTTCTTGAGATCCTTGTCGGACTTGGCCCACTTCAGAAGGTCAGTCGCGACAGCCGCGGCCTGTTTGCCGTTCAGCTCGATCGTAACGGCAGTGGTCTTGACATCCTTCTCGCCGATGGAGATGGTCTCGGAGGCTTTGGTGATGTCCGCGTTCTTTTCCAGGCTCTTCAGCAGCACCTGGGCAGCCGCTTCGGCTACTGCCTTGCCCTGCTTCGTCAGTTCCTTTGCGGGGGCGATCGGGCCGTTTTTCAGGGAGACCAGCCAGTCATAGATCTCTTCCGGAAGCGCGTAATCGCTGTCCGATTTCGGATCCAGGACGGAGCCGGGCAGATTCTTGGCCAGGTTCTTGAAGCTCAGGCCGTATGCGGTCTTGCCCAGAAGGGCGTCGCAGGCGGCGGCAATTTCCTCTTCCGAGAAGGTGAGGGTCCCGTTCACGACGGATTTGTTTTTCAGCAGCGCATCAAAGACCAGAGCGCCCTTTGAGGACTTCGCATCGGCATAGGAGGTCAGATTGATGGTGGCAGGGATGTCCATGCGAAGCACATCGCTGAGCTTGGACAGGTCGATGCTGACGGCCACGCTGCCGGAATTGCCAAGGTTCTCTGCGAGAGCAAAGGGAGCGGATTTCTCCAGTGCTTCGGCCGTCTTTTTCGCGCCGAGGGCGACCTTGTTCAGCGGCTTGCCTGACGCTGCGGCGCGGATGCCGAAGAACGCGATCGCGCCTACGGCAAGAACGGCGAGGACGATCAGCAGGACCTTCGGAAAGCCTTTTTTCTTGACCGGCTCTTCCGGAATGGGCGATGCATAGACCGGCGCCTCAGTCTGGGGCTGAGGAGCAGGAGCAACGACCGGTTCCTCATTCACATTGGGGTTTTCATTCTCGTTCATGGTTTTCTCCTTCTTCATGGTTTGGGACAGGCGGCGCACAGGGCGCGGTAGGCGTTGTCCAGCTTGACAGTTTCCTGTATCAGATCTCCGGAGGTTCCGGAGAGAGTAGCTTTTTCAAAGATCTGCGGCGTTTCATTGCCTAAAAACACCAGGCGGTCGTAAAAGGCGGCAAATTCACTTACCTCATGGCCCACGTAAACGATGCAGCGGCCCTCTGCCTTAAGGCTCAGGATGAGCTCCTGCAGCTCGTCGCGGTATTCCACATCAAGTCCGGAACAGGGCTCGTCAAAGAGCAGGTTTTCCGGACTGCCCAGCAGAGCGCAGGCAATGCTGACCCGCTTTTTCGTACCGCCGGAAAGGGAAGAGACCTTCTTTTTGCGGTAGCGGTCCACCCCGAAGGGCAGCTGCTCCGGCAGCTTCACACCGGCAAGATTTGCGAAAAAGGAAAGGTTATCCTGCGCGCTCATGTCCTCAAAGAGGGCAGTGCCCTGCGGCACATAGCCGGTGCGGCCATCGGCCATGACCGTGCCTTCATCCGGCTTCAGCACGCCGGCAAGCAGGCTTAAGGCCGTGGACTTTCCGCTGCCGTTCGGCCCGGCGAGGACCACGCACTCTCCCGGAGCCGCGCTAAAACTCAGGTTTTTCAGCAGCGGCTTCTTGTTATAGGAAAAGCTAAGGCCCTTGGCTGTGAGCATGATGCCTCCTGGACATATTTTTAATTATTATAAGTCAAAATTGTTAAACATGCAAGTTCTCTTTTGAAAAGCGGGATAAAACCGCCCGTTTTGCCGCATAATCCGCCGATTTTTGGCTGTTTGCCTCCACCCGGGCGCCCTTCCGGCAGTTTTTGCGCAAAGATGAGCAGGATTTTAGAAAGCTCCTGCCTTGCGGCAAAGGCCGGATTGTGGTATAGTGCAGATACCTTGTGAAAAGAGGTGCTGTTTATGGCAAAGCAAAGCGTTGCCGTCTTTTTCGGCGGCATGTCCTCGGAACATGATATTTCCTGTATCTCCGCGCAGACCATCGCAGGCGGGCTGGACCGCGACAAATATAACGTGATCCTGGTGGGGATCACAAAAGAAGGCCGCTGGCTTTTGGTCAATGACCTGGAAAGTATGAAGGACGGTTCCTGGCGGGAGGGCAAAGCGACTGCCGTGCTGCTTCCCGATGCAACGGAAAAATGCCTGTTGATCATCCCGGAAAAGGGAGAGATCCGCAGACAGAAGATCGATGTGGCGTTTCCGGTGCTGCACGGACGATTCGGCGAGGACGGCACCATTCAGGGGCTGTTTGAACTGGCGAAGATCCCCTATGTGGGCTGCGGCGTAGCGGCATCGGCGGTCTGCATGGACAAGCTTTACGCGAAGGTGCTGGTGGAAGAGCTGGGCATCGCGCAGGCGCGGTTTGTGGCCTTTACCCATCGGGAGCTCGAGGCGGGAGAAGCTGCCTGCGCCGCGAAGGTGGAGGCGGCGTTCCCTTATCCGGTCTTTGTAAAGCCGACTGACGGCGGCTCCAGCCAGGGCGTGACCCGCGTGGAGAAGAGAAGTGAACTGTATGCGGCACTTAAGCTCGCGGCGTCAGAGGGCACCCGCGTGATGGTGGAAGAAGCCATAAGCGGCCGCGAGATCGAGTGCGCCGTCTTAAGCACGCCTGAAGGAACGAAAGCTTCCGGTGTGGGCGAGATCAAGGCCGCGGCAGCGTTTTACGATTTCGAGGCAAAATACACGAATCCGGATTCTGAGACCGATCCGCACCCCGTCTTTCCCGAAGGAAAGGAAGAAGAGGTCCGAAGGGACGCCGTGCGCATCTTTGAAGCGGTGGGCGGCTACGGGCTCTCCCGTGTTGATTTCTTCCTGGAAAACGGGACGAACCGGGTCGTCTTCAATGAAGTCAATACCTTGCCCGGCTTTACGTCCATCAGCATGTATCCCATGCTCTGGAAAGAGGCAGGCCTTCCGCTGGGAGAACTGCTGGATCAGCTCGTCGCGTCCGCCTTCAGACGCTGAAATGCGCAGGGAGAAAATGCGAAACTACCCATATGAAAACGCCGCCCGGCCGGGCGGCGTTTTCATTTAAGTCAAGAGAATTATTTCTTCTTTCCCTTTGCGGGTTCTTCCTTTTTGAGCTTGGCGTTGATGCTGTTTCCGATGCGCTTGAGCACGCCGACCTTGGCGGGCTTTTCCGGGACCTTGCCGCCGCGCACGCTCTTCAACTCCGCAATATAGATCCCGCTCAGCGCGACCTTGCATTCTTTCTTGACGGGGATGATCTCGAAAACGTCGGCGTCACACATCAGGGACATGATCTGCGGCCCGATCTTGGCCTTCACGATGGGCAGCTTCTGGTTTTTCGCATACCAGGGCAGCTGGCCGAGCGCGGCTTCGGGAAGTCCGGATTCCTTCGGTTTCAGTTTCTTTTTATCGATCACCAGGATGGACGCGACCTGCTTGGAAGCCTCGATCTGCTCCTGTGCTTCATTCTGTTTTTTCTGCATCTTTTTTCCGAAGAAATACAGACCGGCAAGGATAAGGGCGGCCACGCCGAAAATGATCCCGACGATCCCCCAGCTGCTGATGGCGAGTAATAATGTTGCAGGCATGGTAAATGGTTCTCCTTCTGGGGAAAGCGAAGATGCCTTGCCTTCCCGACGCAAGGGCGATTATAGCATTAAAACTCCGGGAGCGCAAGATGAGGAGAGACATCTTTTCCAAAACTCTTGCACGCTGAGGCGCTTTCGGGTAAAATGATCAAAAGAGACAGCTCCCTTTCGAAAACAGAACAAAAGAGGCAGAAACAGCGTGAAAGCAAGCGGCACGGAAAGAGAAAAAAAGCCATATTCGGCAGCACTGAAGGAATGGATCCTTCCTGTGCTGGCGCTGCTGCCCGGCCTTTTGCTCATCTTATACTATGTGACCGGACCGGCTGCGGGGCATATGACCTCGGACTGCACGGATTCCCTGCGCTGGGGACAGGCAAGCTATCTGTCCGGCCGTCTGATCTCGGGTGACTTTACCTACGCGGCCCTGCTGCCCTTCGGCGGAAATCTGATCTTCTGGCCGCTCATTGCCCTCTTCGGATACGGTCTGAAGGCCCAGATCTGGGGCATGACGATCTTCGTGCTTCTCTTTGCGGGCGCGCTGTATTACCTTGGCCGCGGACTGAAGCTTGGAAGGACAGCCTCCACGGGGCTGGTATCGGTAAGCATGCTGCTCCTTTCCTCAAGCGAAAAGCTGAGGGAGATCATGTGGGAGCATATCTTCTACTACAATCTGGGGATCCTCTTTTTCTGCGTCAGCTTCGGACTTGCGCTGCGCCTGCGCCATACGGGGCGGGAGACGCTCGAAACCCCGAAGGGCAAAAGGTGGTGGATCGTGCGTCTGATCTGCCTGGGTCTGTTTTCTCTTGCGGCGGGGAGCGACGGGCTGATGAGCCTTGTGTGCTGCAGCCTGCCGGTCCTGGCATCTCTTGCGGCAGAACGCTTTCTGGACGGAAAAACAAAGCTTTTTGCCAGGCAGAATTTCAGAAGCTGGGTCACGTTTGCCGTGATCCTGGCCTCTTCGGCAGCGGGCTTTTTGCTGATCCCCGCGATCACACACGGCGTTAAGGCAGGCTACGCGGACGGTTATTCCCGCTATTCAGCGATGAGTAAGTGGACAGAAAACGCGCAGAATTTCCTGCTGAACTGGCTGAAGCTGTTCGGGGTCTCCACCAACCGGGAAAGCTTTATGAGCGGAGAAGCGCTGCTTGCCGCGCTGCGGATCTTCGGGGCGCTGATTCTGCTGATCCTTCCGTTTATCCTGCTGATCAGGCTGCCGAAGATCAAAAACACCAGGCTGAAAATGCTGGTCAGCGCACATGCGGCCGTTAGTGCCCTGATCCTTTTTGCGGTGATCTTCGGGAGCCTTGGCAATACGGCCTGGCGGCTTGCGCCCATGCTCGGAACGGCCATTCTGACCACGTATACGGCAGCCGTCTGCGCGCTGAAAAGTGGGACGGTCACAAGGCGCGTGTGTGTGACGGGACTGCTGGTTCTGGGGCTGCTCTGCGCCCTGCCTGCGAATGAGATCCGGAAGCTTCCTGCTGACTACAACCGGGACAGCGCCCGCTTTACGGCGGCAGCCGAGCTGAAGGCACGCGGCCTGAAATACGGCTACGCGACCTTCTGGTGGTGCGAACTCATCACCGTGTTTTCGGACAATGAGGTGCAGGCCTCCAACATGATCATTACCAAGGAAAATGTGCCCGGGGTCACGACGTATCAAGATTATAAGAATAATTACAAAGACAAGGATACCGACTGCTACTTCCTTCTGCTGAGCGCGACGGAAAACGAGACGATGGCAAAGTGGCTTGAGCAGCAGCGGGAAGAGGAGAAGATCACGGACTGCATCGTGATCGATACCAAGGAATATGCCGGGCCGGGCGGCAGCGGAAAGAAGCTGTATGTGTACCTGTTCCGCGAAAATATTTTCTGAAAAAAGGGCTTGCGCAGTCTGATAGAGCGCGCTATAATGAGCCAAAATTCAATACAGACCGTATGAAACTGCCGGAATGAAAAGACCGGCAGCGGACGGATTTCTGGAGAACTCCTTAAGTGGAGTGCCGAAGGTGCAAGTCGGAAGACGAATCTCTCAGGCAAAAGGACAGAAAGACGGTCGAAAGACCGATCAGATGGATATTTGTTTGAAAAGACGGAAGCGCCGAAAGGCAGCTTTCGTTTTTTGCATTAAGGAGTTTTTAAGACAGGGGGACGGTTCTTTTGTCTTGCGGCCTCGCAGTCAGACGAAAGCTTTCTCGGAGGCGGGAAAAGCCTCCTCAAACGCTTTGTCTGCCCTGCTCAGCAGATGAAATGTCCGGTTTTCAAACGGTCGGAAGGGAATTCTATGAAGATATTGGAATTTATCGCGGGCGATCTCAACGATTTCATCTGGGGCTGGTTTGGTATTGCGATCCTGCTCGGCACAGGTGTTTTGATGACGGTGCTGACCAAATTCTTCCAGATCACGCATTTCGGACACTGGATGAGCAGGACGATCGGAAGCATTTTTGACAAAAAGGTCAGCTCCCACACGAAGGAGAAAGGGACGATCTCTCAGTTTCAGGCGCTCTGTACCGCTCTTGCGGCCACAGTCGGCACCGGAAATATCGCAGGTGTGGCGGGCGCGATCGCCGTGGGCGGACCCGGCGCGGTCTTCTGGATGTGGCTTTCCGCCTTTTTCGGCATGATGACGAACTATTCCGAAAATGTGCTGGGCATCTACTTCCGCCGCCGCGACAAAAACGGCGACTGGGCGGGCGGCGCCATGTATTACCTGGCTGACGGCCTCGGCGCGAAGAAGGGCATGAAGACGGTAGGCCGCGTGCTTGCGATCCTGTTTTCCTGCTTTGCCGTTCTGGCCTCCTTCGGCATCGGGAACCTTGCACAGGCCAATACCATCGCCGGCAACATGCAGGCAGCCTTTTCCATCCCTCGCTGGGCGACAGGCGCCCTGCTGCTCATCCTCGCGGCGCTCGTGATCATCGGCGGCATCAAGCGCATTGCGAGCGTCACGGAAAAGCTGGTCCCGTTCATGTCCATCATTTATATCCTCGGTTCGCTGGTCATTCTGTTCACGCATCTTGATCTGCTTGGGCAGATCTTCGGCGCGATCTTCAAATTCGCGTTCACGGGGCGCGCGGTCGCCGGCGGCGCGGTCGGCGCAGCCATCAAGATGGGCTTCAAGCGCGGCATCTTCTCGAATGAAGCCGGCCTTGGCTCCTCCGTTATGGTCCACTCGGCCTCCAATGTCAGGGAACCCGTTCACCAGGGGCTCTGGGGCATTTTTGAGGTCTTCTTCGATACCATCATCATCTGCACCATGACTGCCATCGTCGTCCTGGCTTCGGGCGTGATCGATCTTTCGACCGGCGGCGTGGTCACGGCGTATGCGGAGATGGACAAAAACACCCTGGTCGCGCAGGCGTTCACGAACAATTTCGGCTCGTTCGGCGGCATGTTCGTGGCTATCGCCGTGCTGCTTTTTGCCTTCTCGACCATTCTCGGCTGGAGCCTGTACGGCACCCGCAGCTGGATCTACCTCTTCGGCGAGAAGACCGCGATCGCGTACAAGATCGTGTTTGTGGCGATCATCTTCGTAAGCAGTGTGCTGACCAATGTGGACCTTCCCTGGAACCTCTCCGACACCTTCAACGGCCTGATGATGGTGCCCAACCTGATCGGAGTTGTCGCCCTGGCTCCGCTGGTGGTGAAGATCACGAAGAATTACGCTGACAGGACCTTCGGCAAACAGGCGGTCACGCCGATGTATTCCATCTTCCCGGATCTGCAGAAAGCAGCTGAAGAAGAGGAGTAGGGCGGACGGAACCATTGCTCTCCCGCGTGATGTAAAAAAGCCTGCTATTCTTTCACAAAACTCTCCAATCATGTCTTGACAGCTGCGGCGGCCGCCGCTATAATCAGGCAGAAACTCGACTTTAACACGGTACGGGATACTGTGAAGGCGACGATATAGTGTGATTGTGCTTTAAGCCAGGCCAAGCACAGCTTTGCATATTTCAGCCTCTGCAGCATTCGAATGCTGTGGAGGCTGTTTTTCGCAAGGAGGAAAAAATGCAGAAACCGGGAGCAAGAAAACTGACAGTGAAGATGCTGATCGCCATGGTGGCGGCAGTTGTCTGCGGACTGGGCGTGATCGCCCTCCGCGAAGCCCTCATCGGCGCGGGCAATGAGACCGCATGGAACACGATCAACAATCTGCTGTTTGCGGATATCTCCGCGGCAGGAAACGAAAAGGCCATCGGTCTGTTCTACATCATCGGACAGCTGTTCGTGAAGGCGCTGCAGCTTGTCATCGTCCCGATGGTCTTCACGAGCATCGTGCTGGCCATGCTCCGCATCTCGGATTCGAGAAAGCTCGGGAGGATCTCCACAAAGACCATCGGCCTCTTCCTGTTTACGACGGTGGCGGCGATCCTGCTTGCGACGGCGGCCGGAGTGATCGCCTTCAATGCGGGCGCCTTTAACAACACGGCTCTTGACATGGCCGGGAGCACCGGCAAGACCGGCAGCAACCCGCTGCTGATCATCCTGAATGCCGTGCCGAACAATCTGGTCAGCGCCCTTTCGAACAACGGCGGTGTGCTGGCGATCGTGGTCACCTCAGTAGCCGTGGGGCTTGCGGTCAATGCGCTGAAGGATAAGGTCACGGCGTTCCCGAAGCTCTGCGAGGAGATCAGTGAGATCATCAACAAGGTGCTGGGCTTCGTCGTCGATAAGTTCGGCCCGCTCGCAATCTTCTGCCTGATCACAAGGACCTGCGCATCCTACGGGATCTCTCACCTGAAGCCGGCGGTCGCCTATGTGATCCTGACGGTCGTCCTGCTGCTGCTTGTGCTCTTCTTCGGCTACGCCCTGCTCGTGCGTGTGACGACCGGGCTCTCGCCGCTTCCCTTTGTCAGAAAGATCAGCAAGGTCGCTCTTTTCGGTTTCTCCACCTCTTCAAGCGCGGCAACGCTTCCGCTCAACCTGAAAACGACGGTCGAAGAGCTGGGCGTGCAGGAGGAGATCGCCTCCTTCGTGCTGCCGCTCGGCATGACGGTCAACATGGACGGCACCGCGATCATGCAGGTCATCGCTACGGTATTCATTGCAGGGAGCGCAGGATATGAACTGAGTCTTTCCACCCTGCTGCTGATCGGCGTGCTCGCCATTATCGCCTCCATCGGTACACCGGCGGCGCCCGGTGCCGGCGCGGTCATCCTGTTCACCATCTTAAGCGGCGTCGGTTTCGACAGCGAGCTCGCTCTGATGGCTTACAGCCTGATCCTGGCGATCAACCGCCCGATCGAGATGCTGGTGACGGCGCTCAACGTGGTCGGAGACAGCGCCTGCGCCATGGCAGTCGCAAAGAGCGAGAATGCCCTGGATAAGGAACGCTACAACGCATAAATGATCACGGAACTAAATTGCAGGATACTTGAAAACCGTCCGCTCGGCCCTGACTGCTTTCAGCTGCTGCTGGAAGCGGAGCAGGAGATAGAGATCCGCGCGGGACAGTTCGTGAAAGTGGCTGTCCCCGGCTTCTCCCTGCGGCGGCCGATCTCGGTCACGGACGTAGAAGACGGCGTGATCCGGCTGACCTGCCAGATCGCAGGCAAGGGGACCGCGGCACTTGCGGCAAAGAGAAACGGCAGCCTGTCCGTGCTGGCTCCCCTCGGAAACGGCTTTACGCTTCCGGAAGAAGGGAGCGAGCTGCTTGCGGTGGGAGGCGGCATCGGCACGGCGCCGCTCATCGGCCTGATCCGCGAGGCGGTAAAACGAAACTGCCGCGTGAGTGCCGTATTCGGCTTCCGCACGCCGCAGCAGGCCCTTTTCCGGGAGGAGCTTTCCGCCCTTCCGCTCAGGTCGTTTTATGCCTTTGAAAGCGAAGGAGAAAACGTGATTACGCTGCTGCGCCGCGAGGGATACGAGAACATCCCCTTTGCGGCCTGCGGACCGGTTTCCATGATGGAGGCGGTCGATGAGATCATGCAGGCGGACGGCGAGTTTTCGGCGGAATGCCGCATGGGCTGCGGCTTCGGTGCCTGCATGGGCTGCAGCGTGGAAACGCGGTCCGGCATGAAGCGGATCTGCAAGGACGGACCGGTATTCCGGAGAGGAGAACTGCTGTGGAAGACGCTGCGATAAGTCTTTCGGTAACGCTGTCCGGGTTTGAGCTGGACAATCCGCTGATCCCGGCTTCCGGCACCTTCGGATACGGCTTGGACTATCTGGACTTTTTCGATGTTAACGAAGTCGGAAGCTTTGCCGCCAAGGGCACTACGCTGCACCCCCGAAACGGCAACCCGCAGCCGCGGATCGCGGAATGTGCCGGCGGCATGCTGAATGCGGTCGGGTTGCAGAACCCGGGCGTGCATGCGGTGATCAGGGACATCTTTCCGGCGCTGCGCAACGTTTATCATAAAAAACTGATTGCCAACGTGGGGGGCTTTTCCACAGAGGAATATGCCGAATGCGCCCGCCTCTTCGATGCGGAAGAAATTGTCGGGATCATCGAGCTGAACATTTCCTGCCCCAACGTGCACGGCGGAGGCATGAGCTTCGGGACGGATCCCCGGACCGCGGCCTCGGTCGTCGAAACCGTAAAGCGCTGCGTCAAAAAGCCGGTCTATGTCAAATGTACGCCGCAGTGCCCGGACCTTGTTACGATGTGCAGGGCGCTGGAAGAAGCGGGCGCGGACGGGCTGGTGCTGCTCAATACCTTTCTGGGCATGCGGCTTGACCGCCGGACCGGAAAGCCTATCCTTGCCAATGTGACGGGAGGCGTGAGCGGCGCCGGGATCTTTCCTCTGGTGCTGCAGCGCATCTACGAGGTCTATCCGAAGGTCTCTGTCCCGATCATCGGCTGCGGCGGCGTAAGCTGCGCCGAGGATGTGATCGAGATGATGTCGGCCGGTGCGAGCGCGGTGGAGATCGGAACACAGAATCTTATTGACCCCCTGACGATCGTGAAGATCAGACGAGAGCTGCCGGAAAGGCTGCGGGAACTTGGGGTGAGCGATATCAGAACCATTACAGGGAGGGCATTTCGATGAACAGAGAAGTCATTGTTGCCTGCGATTTCAGAGACCGGGAGGAGGCCTTTTCCTTCCTTGACCGGTTTACGGAGGAAAAGCCTTTCGTCAAGATCGGCATGGAACTGTTTTACAGCGGCGGGCCGGCCATCGTCCGCGAGATCAAGGCGCGCGGGCACAGGATCTTTCTGGACCTGAAGCTGCACGATATCCCGAATACGGTCTACAAAAGCATGCTGAGGCTTGCGGAGCTGGACGTGGACATGGTGAATGTTCATGCGGCGGGGACGAGCGAAATGATGCGCGCGGCACGCCGGGCTCTGGATGAAAAGGGCTCCCGGGCGCTGCTGCTTGCGGTCACGCAGCTGACCAGCACCACCGAGGAGGTCATGCAGCGCGAGCTCTGGATCGGGCATTCCATGGAGGATACGGTGCGGCATTATGCGCAGAATGCAGCGCAGGCAGGCTGTGACGGTGTTGTCTGTTCTCCACTTGAGGCCGGGCTCGTGAAAGAGGCCTGCGGCAGCAGCTTCTGCACGGTCACGCCGGGCATCCGTTTTGAGAGCGATGAAAAAGGCGATCAGAAGCGCGTGACGACGCCCGCCATGGCCAGAAGGCTCGGCTCGGACCATATCGTCATCGGCCGCTCGATCACCGGCGCAAAGGACCCGGTAGAGGCCTACAGACGCGCAGTACGGGAGTTTAAGGAGGGAGAGCAATGAAGAGGAAGATCGCAGAGGATCTGCTGAAGATCAGGGCGGTATTCTTAAGACCGGAAGAACCCTTCGTGTGGGCGAGCGGGATCCGCGCCCCCATCTACTGCGACAACCGCCTGACGCTTTCCGATGCCGCGGTGCGTCTGGATGTGGAAAATGCCCTTGCGCAGCTGATCCGGGAGCATTACCCCTCCTGTGAATCGGTCATGGGGACCAGCACGGCGGGGATCGCCCATGCGGCGATCGTTGCCACGATCCTTGATCTTCCGATGGGCTATGTGAGGGCATCGGCCAAGGACCACGGGAGAAACAATCAGATCGAAGGCCGCTGCGAACCGGGAACGAAAGTCGTGGTGGTGGAAGACCTGATCTCGACGGCGGGCAGCGCCGTAGACGTATGCGAAGCCCTGCGGGCGGCCGGAGCCGAAGTGCTGGGGATCGTTTCGATCTTTACCTACGGCATGAAAAAGGCCGACGAGCGGCTTTCGGCGCATCATGTGCAGAATGTTTCGGCCTCTGACTACGATACTCTGCTGAGCGTCGCTGCCGAGAAGGCGTATATCCGCCCGGAACAGATCCCGGCTCTGCTGGCCTTCCGCGACAGGCCGGAGGATGAAAGCTGGATCAGTGCCTTGTGACACTTTTTGCTTGACACCAAGTCTTCGAACGTGTACAATACTGCCGAACCGAATAAGAAAGGCAATGAAGGAGAGAGTACCCCGCTTTCCAAAGCCACAGAGAGCCGGCCTTAAGCTGAGAGACCGGTGCGAGTAGGAGCAGGGGAAAGTCACTCCGGAGCCGCTGACCGATGACTGACGGAAGCTGATTCCGGCAGAAGGTAGGCTCAGACGGATTCCCTCCGTGATCGGGGAGTGCATATGTTTGTATGCAGCAAATGGGTGGTACAGCGAGTCAGACCTCGTCCCGTTTGGGATGAGGTCTTTTTTTAGGGGTGAAAGGAGTCTGTATGTATCAGAAGGTTTCCACGGATATGAATTTTGTGGACCGGGAACACGAGATCGAAAAGTTCTGGAAGGATCATAAGATCTTTGAAAAGAGCGTGGAGGAGCGGGAAGGCTCGCCCATGTATATGTTCTACGACGGTCCGCCCACGGCCAACGGCAAGCCGCACATCGGCCACGTCCTGACGCGCGTGATCAAGGACCTGATCCCGCGTTATAAGACCATGAAGGGCTATGAGGTCCCCCGCAAGGCCGGCTGGGATACGCACGGCCTGCCGGTCGAGCTGGAAGTGGAAAAGGAGATCGGCATCGAAGGGAAGGATGAGATCGAAGCCTACGGCATCGAGCCCTTCATCGAGAAGTGCAAGGAATCCGTCTGGAAATATAAGGGCATGTGGGAGGAGTTCTCCGGCAAGGTCGGCTTCTGGGCCGATATGGACAACCCCTACGTGACCTATTATGACGACTATATCGAGTCCGAATGGTGGGCTCTGAAGGAGATCTGGAAGAAGGGACTGCTGTACAAGGGCTTCAAGGTGGTGCCGTACTGCCCTTCCTGCGGAACGCCGCTCTCTTCGCATGAGGTGGCGCAGGGCTACAAGACCATCAAGGACCGCACGGCCATCGTCCGCTTCAAGATCAAAGATGAGGATGCGTACTTCCTGGCCTGGACCACCACGCCCTGGACCCTGCCGTCCAATATCGCCCTCTGCGTGAATCCGGAGGAGACTTATGCCCGCGTTAAAGCCGCGGACGGCTTTACCTATATTCTGGCGCAGCCGCTGCTTGACAGCGTGCTCGGCAGCCTGAAAAAGGACAATCAGCCGGCCTACGAGTTCCTGGAGACCTTCCCCGGCAAGAGCCTTGAATATAAGCAATACGAGCCGCTCTACGATTTCGCGGCAGCCGAAGCGGCAAAGCAGCATAAAAAAGCCTTCTTTGTCTACTGTGACGGCTACGTCACCATGACTGACGGTACCGGCATCGTTCATATCGCGCCGGCCTTCGGTGAAGACGACGCGCGCGTAGGGCGCCGATATGACGCGCCTTTTGTGCAGATGGTGGACGAACATGGCCGCCTGAAGCCGGAGACGGGAAAATTTGCGGGCATGCGCTGCAAGCCTACGCAGCATGAGATGGACGGCGGCGCGGTCAGCGCGGATCCGGAGGTACTGAAGGATCTAGCGGAGCGCGGCATCCTGTTTGCCTCGCCCAAGGCGGAGCATGACTATCCGCACTGCTGGCGCTGCGGCACGCCTCTGCTTTATTACGCAAGAGAGTCCTGGTTCATCAAAATGACCGCGGTCAAGGACGATCTGGTCCGCAACAACCAGGAGATCAACTGGATCCCCAGATCCATCGGCGAAGGCCGCTTCGGCAACTGGCTGGAGAATATTCAGGACTGGGGCATCTCCCGCAACCGCTACTGGGGCACGCCGCTTCCGGTCTGGATCTGCCCGGACTGCGGAAAGCAGCACTGCATCGGCTCCCGGAAGGAGCTGGCGGAGATGTCCGGAAGACCGGAGGCGGAGAAGATCGAGCTGCACCGTCCCTTCGTGGATGAGGTGACGATCCCCTGCCCGGACTGTGGCGCGGCCATGAAGCGCGTCCCGGAGGTCATCGACTGCTGGTTCGACTCCGGCGCCATGCCCTACGC